>CAMLLK010000131.1 GCA_946480885.1 uncultured Thermoproteales archaeon | reverse complement strand
TCTACGGCACGGCGCCCCCCATCACCCACCCTCACGCCCGAGTCCCTCGCTGCCCCATTTCCCGCCCAACGGGCCTCGCTCTTAAAAAGCCCTCTTTCTCGACGTGGTCAACAACTAGACAGACCTCGTCCATATGCGCCGCCGACGTAGAGCGACAGTTCCACGCGCCGTGTCTAACGACGTCGCCCCATCTGTCTATATACACCTCGTCGACGTCTACTTCACTAGCCACGACTTCTATAAACTCGTCTCCCAAGCCAGAGGAGCCCCCCGCCTCTGAGAGTCTATTCAATAATTCAAACATGGGGGGTTGAGACTAGGGTTTTAAAAAAAGTTTTTACCTCCCCTTGAACTGCGGCTTCTTTTTCTGTAGGAAAGAAGAGACGCCCTCTACCACGTCCTCTGTGCTGAACAACAGCCCAAAGAGAGAGGCCTCGAGAGCCATGCCCACCCACTGCGGCGCCTCTAGGCCGAAGTTTATTGCGTATTTAGCGGCGGCTAACGCCAACGGCGGCCTCTCGGCGAGTTTATTAGCGAATGCCCTCAGCTCTTGTTCTAATCTATCTGGGGGCACTACTTTATTCACAAGCCCAAGCCGCTCGGCCTCTCTCGCGGGGATTCTATCGCCAGTAAATATCAACTCCTTCGCCTTGTCTCTACCCACTAGCCTAGCCAGTCTCTGAGTGCCCCCGGCGCCGGGGATAAAGCCTAGGTTAATCTCGGGCTGGCCGAGCTCGGCGGTCTCCGCCGCAATTCTAAAGTCGCAGGCCATGGCCAACTCCAGCCCCCCGCCGAGGGCGTAGCCGTTGATTCCACACACCACCGGCCTGTCTAAAGCCTCTAGTCTGTCGAACAACAACTGGAGTTTTCTAGAGATTTTAAACACAGACACCGGCGTCACCCCCATAAACGAAGTCACGTCCGCCCCGGCGGAGAACGCCCTCCCCGCTCCTGTGATCACCACCACTCTCACTCTGTCGTAGTCCGCCTTTTCAATTTCGTCTAAGACTTGCCAAAGCTCCTCCACCATCTTGGGATTTATGGCGTTTAGCCTCTCGGGCCTGTTTAACACAATCCACGCCACCCCCGGCTCGTACCTCACTATTAAAGTCTCAAGTTTTTTCTCCTCGGCTTTGACATATGTATAAAAGCCCTCCCCCGTCTTCTTACCCAACTTCCCCGCAGAGGCCATCTCTCTCAAAAGCGGGTCGGGGGCAAACTCCTCAAAGCCCGTCCTAGACGCCCAGGCCTCTAACGCCTTGACCACGGCGTCTATGCCGAACTCGTCTGCAAACTCCAGAGGCCCCTTCGGCCAGTTGAGGCCTAGCCTCACCGCCTTGTCTAAATCCTCTCTAGTGGCTACCCCCTCTCTTAATAAATACGCCGCCTCGTTGATCGCGGGGGCTAGTAGAGAGACGACGTCGATTCTATCGCCCGCCGACCTAGGCACCTCCGGCCACTGGAACTTCCCCGCCGCCGGGTATTTATAAAACCCCTCCCCCGTCTTCACGCCGTACTTCTTCTCTCTACACTTCTCCACTATGAGTGGACATGGATGTGTCTTAAACCCCCTCTTAGACATGGCGTCGCCTATAAAACACACTACGTCTAGCCCAGTGTAGTCCATTAAGATAAACGCCCCCATGGGTATCCCCGCCTTGTACATCAAGGCGGAGTCCACCTCCTCCACAGTGGCCTCCCCCCTCGCCACTGTCCAACAAGCCGCCTCGTTTAGCCTAGCCAATATCCTATTTACAATAAAGCCAGGCACGTCTCTATTAACCACCACAGTCTGCTTCCCCAACTTAGAGGCGTACTCCTCTATTTTTTTCACCACGGCGTCTTCTGTATACCTACCTCTAATCACCTCCACCAGAGGCATTAAAACAGGCGGGTTGAAGAAATGCATCCCCACCACCCTCCCCCTCCTAGCTGGAGAAACCGCCTCTGCAATTTCTGAAATTGGCAGAGACGACGTATTCGTCGCCAAGATGGCCCCAGGCGGCGCGCATCTATCCGCCTCGGCGAAGACTCTACGCTTAGTCTCTAAGTCCTCCACCACGGCCTCTACCACAAGCTCAGCCCCCTCCACCGCCTTACACACGTCGTTGACATACGTCTTGACTCTACTTAAGACCGCCCCCACCTCCTCCCTCAGCTGACCCTTCTCGTACAACTTCTTCAAAGACCACTCAATATTCTGCAGCGCCCTCTTTAAAAACTCCTCCGCCACGTCGACCAAAGCCACTTCATAGCCGGCGATGGCGAAGAGCTCTGCAATTCCATGGCCCATCGTGCCGGCGCCAACCACTGTAACTCTCCCCATGGCGGAAGATACAAAATATATTTACAATATAGACACGTCAATAACTTAAATTTTTATTATTGAAAAACTAAGTTTTTGTAAAAAACCCGGTATATACCTAAATATAGACGGCCAAATCGCCCCATTTACAAAAACACTAGACTTCTCATCTATCTCTCTAACTTCACTCTCGCTCAGCCTCAGCCCCACCGCCTCCACAACCTCCACCGCCTGCCTCACGTTCTTGACGCCGGGGATGGGGAAGGCCCCCTTCGCCACGTGCCAAGCCAACACCACCGCCGCAGGCGACGCCCCCCTCGCCTCGGCGATCTTCCTCACCACCGCCGCGACCTCCCTCCCCTCGGGAGTCCTCGCCCTCTTCACCGACGGGTCCAGCCTCCTCGCCCTATCCCTCCCAAGAGTGTCTTTTAACAACGCCCCCTTCGCCAAGGGGCTCCAGGAGATTACCACAAACCCCCTCCTCCTCCCAAGCTCTATGAGGCCCTCCGCCGCCCTGTGCAGTGGGTTATACACCACCTGGTCTGAAACTATGTGGTACTTCTTGAGGCAGTAGAGAGCCCTCTCCATAAGCGCGGCGTCGAAATTACTCACGCCGATCTCCGCCGCCAGGCCCGCCGCCGCCGCCCTCTCCAACTCTCTCACAACTCTACAGAGTGGGACGTAGACGGGGGGCGGCCAGTGTAGTTGTAGTAAGTCAATCCGGCCAAGCCTCCTCCTACTCCTCTCGGCAGATTTTAAAACCCTCCCCCAGTGGAACCCAGCCACTTTCGTAGCCACCACCACCTCCGGCCTATTTTTCACTAACTCTCCCACAAACTCCTCGCTCTTGCCCCTCCCGTAGACCTCGGCGGTGTCTACAAACCTCACGCCGTGGTCAAAGGCGTATTCATACGCCCTCTTCAACTCGGCCCAGTCCACTACCCACGCCCCGCCCCCCGCCTGCCACGCGCCGAGGCCTATAGCCCCCACGTCGAGACTGCCGATCTTCACCCCCTCTTAGCCAACTCCTCGGCCTTCAGCTCTCTCTTCAAAATCTTGCCCACCGCCGACTTGGGCAGAGAGTCTCTAAACTCCACGAGGCGCGGCCTCTTGTAGAGGGCAAGCTTGTCCTCTGTCCACTTTATAATCTCCTCCGCCGTCGTCTTGCCCCTACACTCTTCTTTCAACACTATAAACGCCTTAGGCACCTCCCCCGCCTCTGGGTCAGGCACGCCGATTACAGCCGCCTCTTTCACACACGGGTGTTGATACAACACCTCCTCAATCTCTCTACTAAAGACTGAGTAGCCCTTGTACTTAATCAAGTCCTTCTTCCTATCTACAATGTAGAAATAGCCCTCCTCGTCCATATAGCCCACGTCCCCAGTCCTAAACCACCTCAACCCACAACACTCGAAAAAGGCCTGTGCCGGCCTGTTGTGGTAGCCTCTAAACACCTGCGGCCCCGAGATGACTATCTCCCCCACCTGGCCCGGGGGGAGTAGTTCGTCTTTCTCTAAATGGGCGACGGCGGCGTAGGTAGAGGGTATGGGCAAGCCGATAGAGCCCGCCTTGGCTTTTCCATACAGCGGATTTACGTGTGTAACTACGGCGGTCTCAGTCAAGCCGTAGCCCTCTCTCAACACGGCGCCGGTGAGTTGTTCAAACCTCTTAGCCACCTCCACTGGGAGAGGCGC
>CAMLLK010000130.1 GCA_946480885.1 uncultured Thermoproteales archaeon | reverse complement strand
CCCCCGCCCACCCCCCAGAACTACACTCTTTCCCTACACGACGCTCTTCCGATCTTCCGAGCCACATAGCAGTGATTCCAGACGGGAATAGGAGATATGCTAAAAAAATCGGCCTTGATTTTTATCACGCCTATAGAAAAGGCGTTGAGAAGGTACGTAGTTTTTTAACATGGGCTTTAGATTTGAGAGAGATTAGGAGTGTTACTTTCTACGCCTTGTCTACAGAGAATTTATCCCGCAGCCGTGTTGAGTTGGAAATTCTCTTTAGGATTTTTCAAGAAGAGTTTAGAAAAACTCTTGAGGATCCTCTAGTCCATGAAAACAAAGTTAGAATTAAGTTTATAGGTGATAGAGAACTACTTCCAAAGAGTATTGTAAATCTTATGGAAGAGTTAGAGAGTATTACAAAGACTTATTCTAACTACTATTTGACATTTGCTCTAGGATACGGGGGGAGGGGGGAGATTTTGAGATGTATCTCTAGGATACTATCAGGCGAAGTAAAACTGTCTGAGTTTACTGAAAAGACACTCTTCCAGTGTCTAGACACTAGAGATTTACCAAACCCCGAGCCAGATGTAGTCGTAAGGACGGGTGGAGAGAAAAGACTTAGTAATTTTCTCCTATATCAATCCGCCTATTCAGAACTTATATTTTTAGACAAACTCTGGCCTGAGGTGGAGCGTGAAGATTTAATCTACATAGTCGAGGAGTACTCGAGGAGGCAGAGGAGATTTGGCAAGTAATGGAGAGTCTAGAGGGGTTTGCTCTACTAGGACCTCTGGGGGTGTTCTTAGCCGTGTTTATATCTCACTTAATTCCCTTCGTGCCGCTACCCGGCTACTTAGCCACTATTACATATGTGGGGTATTACAAAGATCCTCCCGCCGTAGTCGCCGCGATATTGGCCACAGGCCTAGGCGCAGCTCTGGGGAAAGTCGTCGTCTATATGTACGGATACGGGATAGGCAAAGTCGTTATGAAAGAAGAGTTGGAATACGCCAAGAAGTTATTTGCAAAAATATCGAAGTGGGGGGTGGACTTGGCGGTTTTTATTTTTGCAATCTCGCCTCTTGCAGACGACGTGTTGTACATCCCGCTGGGAGCTGCCGGTTATAGTTTTAAGAGGTTTTTTCTGTCTGTGTTAATTGGCAAGATGGTGTTAGCCACTGTGATAGTTGTTCTTACAGATGTCGGCGTGTCTATAGTAGAGGAATACGTAGGCGATCCGATTTTTACAATTTTCGTATTGGCCGGCTTGACTGTGGCGATTACTCTAGCCGTCTTGAGAGTTAAGTGGTCGATGGTGTTAAAGGCCTATGAAGAAAAGGGCGCCGTAGAGGCGGCGAAGACTTTACTAATGTCTATTTTTAGAAGAGCTTAAAAACCCTCGGCCTTTTGAATTACGTGGCGAAGTATATAGTAGGCTCGGCGTGGCCTTATGTACAGACAGTGCCACACCTAGGGAATATGATTGGGTCTGTGTTGTCTGCAGATGTATATGCGAGATATCTCAGACTCAGAGGCCACGAGGTTGTGTTTATCTCAGGTAGCGACATGCACGGCACTCCGATAGAGGTAGAGGCGATTCAATTAGGAGTCGAGCCTGTTGAATATGCCTTAAAGATGCACAATATAGTCGCCGAGTTGTTTAGAAGGTGGAATATATCATTTGATTTATATACACATACACATTCAGATATTCATATAGAATTTACTAAAGAATTCTTTAAAAAAGTATATGAAAATGGATATATATTTACTAAAGAGGAAGAAGTTCCCTACTGTCCCAACGACGGGATTTACCTACCCGATAGGTTTATCGTCGGCAAGTGCCCCTACTGTGGCTACGAAAGGGCGAGGGGGGACCAGTGTGAAAACTGTGGGAGGCTTCTAGACCCTAAACAATTAGTAGAGCCTCGTTGTGTCATATGCGGCTCGAAGCCGGTGTGGAAAAATACAAAGCATTGGTACCTCGACTTGAGGAGGCTAGAGGAGGATATTAAGAAATACATAGTTGAGAACTCTTACTTGCCTCAAAACGCTAAAGAGATGTCTCTTGGGATGTTGAGAGAGGGGCTGAGGCCACGGGCCATTACTAGAGATAATAAATGGGGGATACCGGCGCCTTTTCCTGGGGCAGAGGGTAAGACAATATACGTGTGGTTTGAGGCAGTTCTGGGATATATCTCAGCAGTAGTTGAGTATTTTAAAAAAATCGGACAGGTGGATAAGTGGAGAGAGTATTGGATGGATAAAAATACGAAAGTAGTGTTTTTCGTGGGGAAAGACAACGTCCCGTTTCACGTCATTATATTGCCGGCGTTGTTGATGGCAAACGGCGGCGGCTTCGTCCTGCCCACTACCACAGCGTCTACTGAATACCTCCTCTACGAAGGAGATAAGTTTTCAAAAAGTAGGAGGTGGGGTGTGTGGATAGACGAAGCTCTTCAACTCCTCCCAGTGGACTACTGGAGGTTCGTCCTAGTATATCTAAGGCCTGAGAATAGAGATACAAGTTTCTCATGGAGCGTCGCCTTAGAGATAATAAACAAGGTGTTAAACGACGACGTTGGTAATTATATAAATAGAGTCTTGACTTTTATAAAGAATAGACTGGGCGGAGTGGTACCAAATAGAGGGTCACCTGCGCCAGAGGATGAGGCTTTTATCTCAAAGGCCGTGGAGCTTTTTAAAAAGGCGGAGAGTCATTACGACGCTATTGAGCTGAAAGACGCTCTGTTTTCTATTGTAGAAATAGCCAGAGAGGGGAATAGGTATTTAAACGCGAGGGCGCCGTGGGAGCTTGTAAAAAGAGATAGAGAAGCCGCCGACGCTGTGTTGTACACAGCCTACTGGAGTTTAAAAATGTTAGCTATAGGGCTGGCGCCCGTGGTCCCCAGCAGCGCGGAGGAGATGTGGAAAATGATGGGATGCCTTGGCCCCATGTCGTGGGAAGAGGCGCTGCGGCCCCCCAGGCCTGGGGCGTCGCTAGGCGAAGTGAAGCCGCTCTTTAAAAAAATTTCTGAAAACGAGGTGAAGAATTTATTAAATAAGTTAGATGAGTTGAGAGCCTTGAAGTACTCTAAGAAATACCCCTGGGAGCAAGTTATTCTATAACCTCTCCGTATAGATAGACTGGAGAGGCCCCCACTACTCTCATTTTTACAAACTTCCCAAGGAGAGAGGAGTCTTCCCCACGTCTCACTACTATCTGTCTATAGTCGCCTGTCCTCCCCACAACGAGACCGTGGTCAAATTCTGAAATTAACACCTCTTCGACACGGCCGACTTTTAGTCCATTTCTTAAGTGGGCTATTTTCAAAGCTAGTGTAGATAGGATTTTACTCCTCTTTTTCTTCTCTGCGTCTGGGATTTGGCGTGGCATTACGGCCGCCTCTGTGAAGGGCCTTGGGCTGAATCTAGCCACGTGTATTTTGTCGAACTGTAGCTCTTCTACTAATTTCACAGTGGCTTGGAAATCCTCTTCTGTCTCTCCTGGGAACCCCACGATTATATCTGTTGCGATGAATACGTCTTGTAACGTCTTTCTTATCTTCCGCACCAAGTCTCTGTACTCATCTACTGTGTACCTCCTCCCCATGAGTTTCAATATTTTATCGCTTCCAGACTGGACCGGGAGGTGGAAAAATCGGTAGACTCGACTATCTCTCTTTACAATGTCTAATATCTGGTCTAAGAACCTTGCGAATAACCATCTCTCCGACATTCATAATCTAAATCTATATAGGCCCTCCACCTCTGTCAAAATTCTCTCTAAGAGGTCTGGGAGATTCCACCCCCGAGCCCACTTAGCCTCGTATCCATATGTAATTACGTCTTGGCCAGTTAGGTAGATCTCTCTTGCCCCCTTTTTGACTGCGTCAGCTATATGTTTCACTACGTCGTCTGGAGAGGCGCTTCTCACATAACCCGCCCCGCCTCTTGTGTATTTAGTGGCGCAGAATGTACAATTACCTAAACACCCCACTTGCAACGGCGCAGTGTAGATCACCCCCCAGATCGGAAGAGCACACGTCTGAACTCCAGTC
>CAMLLK010000129.1 GCA_946480885.1 uncultured Thermoproteales archaeon | reverse complement strand
ATTAAGAATAATCCATATAGTCACATGGCCACGGCAAGTAGAGCCTCTCTAGAACAAGAAATATATCTAAGATCGCTTACTGGTTATTTAGTAGGGCAGAATTTACTAGACGACTATAAAAAAGTGGCAGTTGTCACATACCCAGATAGGATTTGTAGCGCTATGGCTGCTGCCCTCGTTACATCCTATATATCAAAGGGTAATTATAGAGATGAGGCTGCAGTTGTTTACACATATGAAGATGGTAAAGAGAATGAAATTGCTAAGAAAATTGTAGAGAGTAAACCAGACGTAGTGTATATATCTTTTGGCGGAGAGCAGAAATTAAGTTACGTAGCTGAGATCACTAAGCGTCTATTAACTGCCCTTAGTCAACAGGGCTATAGTGGAGCTTTGGCAATACACGTAAGGACTTGGCTAGCGACTAAACAACTCTCGACAGTGTTGGCTGATGAAAAATTAGGGTCTTACTTAACTACGTTGAGAGAGATAAGGCTATTTACTGCAGATGTGCCCAATAGGAAGTTTATATTCCATAAAGTTAAAATCGAGGGAGGAGTTGCAAAACCTGAAAAATATAGAGAGGTACAAATTACTGAAGAACATGCAAAGTTGTTGAGTATTTCACTTCCGCCGCCTGAGTAATTAATCGATTTTTAACTCTGCTATTCCGTATTCACCAGCTTTTGTCACCACTATCTGCAGCACTCCATCTCTATAAACAGCTTTTGCGCTGTCAACTCTAAGTCTGAAGGGCAGTTCGATTTTTCTAGACACTGGGAAGTTCGACATTCTTTCTCTTCTAAGTGGTTTGCCCGCCCCCTCTTGTTGAGAAGGAGACGCCAATACTTCAATAGACCTGTCGTAGACTCTAACTTTTATATTTTCTTTTTTCACGCCGGGCAGGTCTACGTATAGAATAACTACTTCACCTGCGTCAAAAATATCTACGTCGGGGACTCTCTCTATTTTTCCAACGTTTGTATCATAGAGCTCTTTTAGCCCTTCTTCTATCTTTTTTACAGGCTCCATGTAAAAACATACTATCGGTTAAAAAACAAGTATTGAGGTATTACTAGAATTATTTAGGTTGAACTATGCCTATCACCTCTCCGTACGTATTTATTGGGAATGAACGGCCGCATTTTGGACAGTTTATACTAAACCCTATGTTGTACCAACTCTCTCCAATCTCTACCTCAAATTTGTGTTTACAGTATGGACATGTGGCACGTACTTTTAACGTTTTTTCTAACTCGCCTCCAGAATACTCCCAGTCCTCTGGGAATTCTTGTGCCATTGGGGGGAGAGGATGGTATCTATATAAAAATTTTCGTCTAATCTCTCTGTGGATTTCTGGGGTGTGGTAGAAGAAAGAAGATCTATTAGGAGGTTTAAAAAAGAACGTATTCCAGAGGGCCACATAAGGAAGATAATGGAGGCTGGTAGATTGGCGCCGGTGGACGCCACACTACATCTCTGGACTGTTGTGAGAGTAGTAGATGAAAATAAGAAATCTTCAATTGCTAAATTAATAGAACAGCCACATGTCGAAGAGGCGTCAGACCTATTTGTATTTTTAGCGGATTTGTATAGATTGAAAAAGTTGTTAAATTTAAGAGGGCGTGAGATATCTGATAATAAACTATCTCTATTTATCTTCGCGGCAGTTGATGCCGCTTTAGCTGCGGAGAACATGGCCCTAGCCGCGGTGGCATTGGGCTATGGCACTTGTTTTATTGGTGCGATACAGAACGCAACTTGTCAAATTATCAAGTTGCTCGAGCTCCCTCCCCTAGTCTATCCGCTTTTTGGCCTCGTCGTAGGCGTGCCTGCAGAATCTCCTCCCCCTAGGCCTCGCCTTCCCGTGGAGATGTTGTTTCATTTTGAAAAGTATAGAGAGTACACAGTAGAGGAGTTAGAAGAGGCTTTTAGAACTATGGCCTCAATTACAAAGTCGGGAGATTGGCTTAAAATATTGGATAGATACGCCGGTAGAGGCGGCTATTTTGAAAAACGAGGTGTTGAGATGGAGGAACTCCTTAAAGAACTGGGGTTTAGGTAATACTTTTATATAGGGAAATCTTCTTGACGTATGTTATCTATACGCGGCATAGTGGTGTCGAAACAATTGGTCTACGACCCC
Source organism: uncultured Thermoproteales archaeon (assembly GCA_946480885.1). The sequence goes on along the minus strand of CAMLLK010000129.1, from coordinate 1,981 downwards.
ACCGGTGTCAAATATATTAAGATTGATATCATAGAGGAGAGAGAAATGCCGGGCCCCGTTGCCGCCTTTTCTGCACACGACGAACAAACTGCTCAGCTTGTGAGAGAAGTTATGCCGCTAGTTACTCAAATTGTAAAATCTCTACCCTTCGGCGGGGGAAAGATCTCAATACCTAGAGTCACCCTCTGGCTCACTGACGAAGAGGTGGAAAATTTTGGAGAGATAGACGTGGGAGACACTGTGTTAATTTTGGTGGCCAACGGCGAGATTAAAATAAAGCCAGAAAGTTAAAAAACATAGACGTAGGGCAGAGTTGTGATATCAGACGAGTATAGACTAAAGTACACATTTGGCGTTGACTATGGCACAAGTTATGTTAAATTCGGCCCCATTACTTTAAACGAGCCTAGAGTTGTACAGACAAGAGGACTATTTCTAAGAGACCTACCGGAGTCTGTTAAGATGAGAATTCCTCCAGAGGTTTTGACAAGGGGGTTGGTGGTTGGCGACGAGGAGGTGCGGAGATTTCTTTCAAGTGTTAGAGATGTGCAGCGGAATTTAAAATATCCTTTAAAAGACGGTGTTGCGAAAAGAGACGATGAAGACGCGTGGAGAGTATTAAAAGAATTAGCAAGATACACATTGGCGAATTTCCCCGTTGGCGATCCGGGTTTCAAGGGGTGGATTATCTCTATTGCTCTTTCGGCGTTAGCACCTGACTATATGTATCGATCGTTTTTTGATATATACACTGAACTTGCAGAAGAGTTTAAAATCTTAGCGGTGACTATATTTCCACAGCCGTTGGCTGTGGCTATTGCAGAAAACGCAGTGAATTGTATCATTGTAGAGGGGGGGCATGGAAATATACAAGTGGCACCTATCAGCTTTGCATTAATTAGAGAGGGCCTTGTGGCTTTGAATAGAGGCGGCGCAGAGTCTAACGCCATTACTCGAGAGATTTTAAAAGACATGGGGTATAGTGACATAGCTAGAGAGGAATACGCCGTGGAGTTAGTCAAAAGGTCTGTGGGGCTAGTCCCAAGAAATTTAAAAGAGGCTATAAGACATGCCAAGTCTAACCCCGATAAATTCACTACGAAAGTAAGACTGTCTCCAGTAGTAGAAGTAGAATTTCCTAAAGAGTACGCGTGGACGAGGTTTTTAATAGGTGAGATAGTATTTGACCCAAACCACGAAGAGATTCGGAGCTATATTGAACAGTCGAGATTGCTTATTGAAAACGCCGTTGTTGGCGACGTCACTCTCTATGGAGAGATGGATATAGCTACTGCGATTGTAACATCGCTTAGAAACGTTTCAGTCGAGATTCAAGAAAGAGTAGCTTCTCAGATAATTCTCAGCGGGGGGGCTTTTAGCTGGCGGGTCCCCCCAGGTCTAGAAGACGTGGCAGTGGACAGCGTTGGCAGAGTGAAAACGGCCCTTGAGGAGAGAAATCCTGTGTTGGCTTCGAAAGTGGGGATACGGCTAGTGACAGAGCCTCAGTATTCAGTATGGCGAGGCGCTGTGATATATGGATATGCGCTGCCTCTAGGGCTTGAGTGGTCCGACTCTACTAAGGAGGGGTGGTATTATATAAAGAAATTAGAGTAATACGTGGATTTTGTAAAACTTTTAGTAACTAGATACTTCACAGACGTCTTAGGTATGAAGTATGTAGAAGAGAGAGAGAATGCGTTGTTGTTTATAGAGGGCTTTAACAAAGTGGCGGTTGGCGTATACGCCGCCGATTTTTATGAAGAGAGTGAGCTATATAAAAAAGTTGGGGCGTTGGCCGGCCTAGACGCAGTTAAAATTTATTTAGCTGTTTTGCCCAGCGCGTTGCCGTATATAGATGCTAAGTATTTTAAAAACGTCGGCGTGGGATTAGTGGTAGTAGACGTAGACAAAGGAGTCGACGGTGTCGATGTTAAAATATTCCCTAAGAGATCGGAAGAGCGTCGTGTAGGGAAAGAGTGTA
>CAMLLK010000128.1 GCA_946480885.1 uncultured Thermoproteales archaeon | reverse complement strand
ACTAAGTCCGGCAACGCCTCTTCAGGCACTACGCTGAATACTTCATAGCTGTCTCCTTTGGCTAATTTCGCAACGCTGGGGGCCTCCATCGCCGGCAGTACTGCCAACACTGCCTCTAGCCTCGAGGCGGGCACGTTTAGAAATATCATTTTCTTACCCTGCGCCGAGTAGTAGCCTTCGATAAATGTGACTAGTTTTTTTGTAAGTTCGTGGTCTACGTAGTCTGGATGTACTATAAGTCTCGCAGAGGTCTCTAACACCACCGCTATGGGCACTAGCCCGTGGACTTCTAACGTAGTGCCCGTGGCCATTACGTCTAAAATAGCGTCTGCAATGCCTAACTGTGGAAGAACCTCCACAGAGCCGGTCACTTTCACGACTCTCACTCTTTTGCCAAGCTCGCCGAAGTAGTTATACGCTATGTTTACAAACTTCGTCGCCACTCTAGCGCCAGGTGGGAGTTGTTCAATTGAAGTAATGCCAGTGGACTTGGGCACTGCCACAACTAGCCTCCCCCTGCCGAAGCCCAGCTCCAGCGCCTCAACTACATTAGAGCCCGACTCCACGACGTAGTCGTGTCCCGTTATGCCGGCCCACACTCTCCCCGACTCAACAATGTAGGGGATGTCCTCCGGCCTCGCTCTAATGAGATTTACATCTCGCCACGTGGTAGGTATCACTAAGGCTCTATCGTCTGAAGCCAGGGCTCTGATGCCAACGGCCTCTAGTAGCCTCAGGGCTGGATCTTGTAGCCTCCCTTTAGAGGGGACTGCCAACAACATGGGGGCCTTGGTCCATAGAGATATTTACTACGCCGTTTTTAAATCTATTGCTCTCCTCAACGCCTCTATGAACTTCTCCATTATCGACATGGGGGCAAGAGTAAAACGTATACAAGACTGACAGAGCGGCTTAGGGCCAAGCACTCTGACGACGAAGCCCTCGCTCTCTAGTCTCTCCGCCACCGTCTCTGCGTCTCTAATCTTCAATGTAATAAAATTAACCGGCCCGTGGTATTTGTCGAAGGGGAGTCTATCCACAATTAGTCTCTTCACTTCGTGAGTTTCTCTAACCGACTTCTCTACGTAACGCCTCCCCCTCTCCAACGCGTTTTCTACCATAAGGGCGGAGACCGCCGATATGGGGTGCGGCGGAGATAACACTCTAAGAGCCTCTGCTATTTTTGGAGGGGCAGCCACATAACCCACTCTAAGGCCCGCCAGACCCCAGGCTTTTGAAAAAGTTCTAACTTCTACTACGTTGCCGTATTCAAGATATTTAGGGGCCCAGTAGTCTGCATATTCTGCATATGCGGCATCTAAGATCACAAGCCCTTTAAACCTCGCCGCGACGTCTTCTAACTCTTTCACCACGTGGGCAGTGGGGTTGTTAGGGGAGCATATGTACACTGTGGAGTTCTGTAACTTCGACAATTGATCTACGTCTAGCGACAGATCTTCTCTATAGGTCAATACTCTAGGCATGTGGCCTAGTTGTCTAGCCACTACTCTCGCCATGCCGTAGGTAGGCTCTACGATGACTAAGTCGTTACGGAGGTGGAGGGCCAACTGCATAGAGAGTCTAATACCCTCATCCGCACCTGCGGTAACTACAACTGTGCCATTGGGCAGGCCTAGACTCTCTTCAATCTTTCGAGCCAGTTTTTTATTATTTGGGTCTGTGTAATATCGAACATCGTCGTTTTTTACATCTGGCTCTATTTCAAAATAGTACTCATCTGGGAGGAATAGGTTTTCGTTAAAGTGTAGTCTCACTTTTTGACGTCCCACGTCTGGCTCCTCGTAGGCGAAATCAAAACGGGGGATTTCCATATGGCGTTGGGGCGATGAAATTATAAACCTTTTCTATTTGAAATATGTGTCCTTTAGAGAGGCGAAGCCGCTCGCCACTCCAGAAGAGGCTTGGAGAGTGGCCAAGTCTCTAAACTATAGACACATTGGGGGGACTGTCGTGGCTGTGGCTCAAGACGTAGAGAGTGGAGAGGTGTTGATGGTTGCGCACATGGACCCAGTGGCTGTAGTTTTGACTTTAACCACGGGGCTTGCCCACTACTACTCCACTTCGAGAAATAGAGTTTGGCTAAAGGGAGAGACGAGCGGCCATTTTCAATACGTAAAAGAGTTTAGAACAGACTGCGACGGCGACGCAGTGATTATAAAAGTTGTACAAATAGGACCCGCGTGCCACACGGGGTCCCGTAGTTGCTTCACTTCTTCTAATTCATTTAATCTATCTCTTAGAGGCGTTGAGAAAAGTCTTTAACAACGCCAGCCCCAACTTGCCGCTTCTCTCTGGGTGGAACTGGACTCCAAACACCGGCTCTTTGTAAACCGCCGCCACGTAGCGACTCTCAAGCTCTACATAAGCCACATGGCTCTCCTCTTCTGGCCTCCACAAAACTCCGTAGCTGTGTAGGTAGTAGTAATAGCCGCTCGGCAAGCCGTCCCATTGAGAATATGTATAGGACCACCCTATGTGGGGTATTTTCTTAGCTCTAATCTTTTCTACTCTCCCTCTGAAGACCCCTAAGCCAGCTCCTCCCCCCTCTTCACTCCCTTCAAAAAGTAACTGCATGCCGAGACAAATAGCTAGAGTGGGCTTTTCCAAAATGTATTGTCTAAATGCGTGGGCCATTCTGTAAGCAACGCCGTAGGTCCCCACGCCAGGTAGAACTAAGACGTCTACGTCTGTAGCCTCCGCCGGGTTTTTTATCACCACAGCCTCGGCGCCGGCCCTACGGAGTGCGTTTAATACACTTCCGATATTTCCCACGGTGTAGTCCACTACGCCTACTCGCATATAGATAAAGACAATGTCTCGTCTATAAGTTTAGAGAGAGGCCACTTCTGGTAGTCAAAAGAGGGCGCGGTCATCTCTCTGGCCTTTCTATAAGCCTCTCTTCTACTAAGTCCCTCTCTAATTAATCTATTCATATGAAACTCTGTAGATATATAGGGGAGGGCCCTCTCTAAATTCTGTCTTATCCTTTCTTCGTTTATTACAACACCACGTAAAATTTTTAGAGTGCTTTCTACAATTTCGTCTAGTGCAAGAAAGGCCTCTGGTATCCAAACACGTTCATTTGCTGAATTTGTTAAATCTCGCTCGTGCCATAGGGCTATGTTTTCATAGGCTATATGTATTAACGACCTCAAGTATCTAGCCAGACTCACTACCCTCTCGGAGGTGGTCGGATTAGCCTTGTGGGGCATCGCCGAAGACCCCCCGCCGCGTTCAACTACCTCACCGATCTCAGGCCTCGACAGTTCTCTAACCTCTGTGGCAAATCTCTCAAAGACAGACGCCAGCAGCGCCAACGACGCGGCTAGGGCTGCGAAGGTCTCTCTAGGCGCCACTTGTGTAGTAATTACGTGGTGGGGTACCCCCAATCTCTCAGACACTCTCCTCCTAATCTCCACCCCCAAGTCTCCCCACGCCGCCATGGTGCCCACGGCGCCGCCTAATTTTATCTTAATTAACTCCTCAGCGGTAGAGAGGTATCTACAGGCTAGATACAACTCGTAGTAGTAGTTGGCGAATTTAAACCCAAGAGTAATAGGCTCTGCCCACTGGCCGTGGGTTCTCCCCACCATCTCAAGCCCTCTATACCTCTTGGCCAGTTTTAAAAACTCCTCCCCAGCCGCCTTTATCTTCTTTTTCAATATAGCCAACGCCTTTCTGATTAACAAAGCCCAGGCCGTGTCTATCACGTCGTTTGAAGTGGCGCCGTAGTGTACAAAACGGCAGCCGCTCCTCTCCTCAAGTAAAAAGACAAAACTTAAGACGTCGTGCCCAGTCTCTTTCTCTAGTCTATAGACTTCATCTGCCGATATTTTTACCCCAGCCACTGCTTCACAACAGCCAGCCTGGGCGACGCCTAGCTCCTCTAAGACACAGACTAGGGCCTTTTCAACCTCTAGATACGTGTCTATAAAAGACTGCGGCGTGAATAACCTCCTCACCTCTTCTGTGCCGTAGCGCCAGTCAAAGGGAGATATCATCCCACCCCCTTCTCTTTCCTTAAGTCGACTACATCCATAGGCCCTGGCCCAGTCCCGATGATTGTGACCGGCACTCTCAACTCGTTCTCTACGTGCTCTACCCACCTC
>CAMLLK010000127.1 GCA_946480885.1 uncultured Thermoproteales archaeon | reverse complement strand
CCCCCCCCCCCCCCCACCTCCACTCTTTCCCTACACGACGCTCTTCCGATCTTCTAAAGTCTTCTCTGTGCCTGGGCTACGGCTAGGCGCCGTCATAGCGCCTAGAGATGTAGTAAAGGAAGTGGCTAAGTTTAACAAAGCTACAATAAACGTCCCCCCCACCGCCGCGCAGAAAGCCGTCGCGGCGTCAATACACCTACTGCCTAGGAGAAAGACAGAGCTCTCTAATATATACGCAGAGAGAGTCAGAATTGCAGAAGAGGCGGGGCTGAGGTTTATAAAACCCGGCGGGGCATTTTATATATTTCCAAATGTAGGAGACGGAGAGATTTGTCTCCGACGCGCTTTAGAAAGAGGCGTGTCTCTACTACCAGGCCGTCTCTACGGGAGCCCGACCCACGTGAGAATCGCCTTAGTAGAAGACATAGAGAGACTCAAGGCGGCGCTCTCGGCATTGGCAGAGGCGTGTAGAAATATTTAAATCCAACACCGCCACAAGCCACATGGGGTATTGATATGTGGCGCAGTGCCTGTCAGACGGCCACGCGACGTCGAGAAGGCGCTAGAGGCCGCAGTCTCATGTCTAGAGCTTAGACTAGACTACTTGTCGACAAGTCTCTACGAAATAAAGCCGTATCTAGAAGAGGCAGTGGCCGAGAAGATAGTTATATTTACAGTTAGACGCGCCGAGGAGGGGGGCATGTGGAGGAGAAGTGAAGAAGAGAGAGTAGAACTCTATCAAAAACTACTAGAGCTAGGCCCCCACTACGTCGACGTCGAGGCGGAGTCCCCCATTGCAAGACAAATAGCAGATGTGAAGGGAAGCGCCAGGCTAATCGCTAGTAGACACGACTTTGAGAAGACGCCGCCGTTGTATATATTAAAAAACTGGGCCAACAAAGCCGCAGAGGTGGGAGACATTGTGAAAATAGTCACATACGCCAAAGAACCGCGAGACGGCTTAACTATACTCTCTCTAATTGGAGAAGTGGAAAAACCCACTGTCGCCTTCGCCATGGGGCCCGCCGGCGTATATACAAGAGTGGCCTCAGTAATATTGGGCAGCCCAATAATCTACGTCTCTCTAGGAGAGGCCACTGCCCCAGGCCAGTTGACACTAGACGCCATGTACGCCGCATTAATAGGACTCGGCACCTTCCCCACAGGCACCGGCCTCTCAGCCATGAGAGAGGCGCTTGACTGGACAGACGGCGCCATAATGTATCTACTAAAGAAAAGACTAGAGGCGTGTAGAGATCTTGGAAAAATAAAAAAAGAACAAGGACTCCCAATATACGACGACGAGCGGGAGGCCAGAGTTTTAAAAAGAGCAGGAGACTTTAGACAGATTTTTGAACTAATAGTACAAATGTGTAAAGCAGTACAGATAGTAGTTTAAAAAAGGGGGGTTTTACGACATTTCGAATTGTATATTTACTTGGTATGTGGCTAGTACAGTCTTTCCGTTAGCAATTGTTGCAGGTGTGGCCGGGTCTATCCGAATGTGGACGCCTACATTGGCGCACTGTCCAGGGTTCAGCGTCACTGTTCCCGACTGGGGGTAGGTGGTAGTGCCTATAAATCCTACGCCGTTAGGCGAAGTAGTCGGGCCTGTCCAGTAGACGTAGAAGCCCCTAATATACGACGAATGGGGTCCGCTAACCATGCCTCTGTATATTAACTTAGCTGTGACGGGCACCGTGCCGTAGTAGTTACAGACACGGATGACGTTGGTATAGTTTGTGGGGTCGCCAGTAAAGCCCACTACTGATATCCTAGTTATGTTTAGGGCGTTGGCCGAGTCGTAGTAGTAGCTCACACGTACATACATCCCCTGGGCGATGCCGGTGTCGGCGCCTGCGTATTTCATCGCCGGAGGCCTAGTGGCGTTCACAAGCCAATACGTCACGTTGGTAAATACTACAGCGGCGCTGGCTAGAGCAGCTACAGCTAGCAGCGTCAACACGACGAGAGGCTTGTAGTTTTTCTTTCTCTTTGCCATGTGCATTTAGAAGATCTGAATTTATATATTCAACGTTGTCTACGATGCTGCTAGAAAGTCTAGTTTTTCTCTCTCCTCAGGCGGTAGCGATGCCGGGTCTACAGAGGCTAGTATCACCTCTGCCGCCGTCTTCGGGTTTGTGAAATAATACGTAAATGCGCCTATTTTTACAGACTTCAACTTCCCCTCTCTCTCTAATACATATACATGCCATTGTACAGCTCCCCAGCTCTTGCCAAGTTTTTTTACAATTTGTGAAAGAGTGGCGGCGCCCATCTCTTCTACAGTCTTTAAAATTTCACGTCGTACAGGATCTTCGGCAGTTGCCTTTTTTATCCTAGCCACAATTGGGATTATGGGGGTGGCCAATAGCTCACGTCTATTGCTAAGTAGGTGGCTGAGGCCCGCCGCGGCGGCCGCGGCTACTGCAACTGTTAGAAATGGAGGAGGCGGAGGAGGCTGTTCAACTGCGGGGACTTGGTGGGCTATATACGCCACCTCTACACGGCCAGTCAACATCTGGTCGCTAGTCTCTCTATTTACACATACTATTGTATATACGGCGGGGCCTTCGACAACGTGTGTACCCGTTGCGTTACAAATTGGCGGAAGCTCTGTCTTAATAACCCCAGTGTAGTTGGGGGGGATCTGTATCGGGAGTAGCCACATAGACAGGGGGATTAACAACAGAGCCACTGTGATATTCATGCCATAGAGTGCGGCTGGGCTTAATTATTTTGTGGTGTTATATAATAAATGGGTCTGGCAGCCCGAGAGCTCTAGCTATTACTGCAAGTAGTATTAAATAAATCCAGACGGCGGCGGCGAAGAGATACATAGTCCACCTCCTCTTAAACATTCCCCAGTATGTATACCCCAGCGCAATTGCAAGTAGTCCAAGTGCTAATAGATATGTAAAACGGGCGTAGAAAAAGCCCCACTGGACAACTAATAGAGTAAATACAAAACCCGCAATGAAAGAGACTATGGCGCCGCTCCACACAGTATAAGTAACTGGTTTTGTGTAGTAAAATAAATAGATCAGAGGCGCAAGCGCTGTAATTACGCCACCTGCCGACGCCAGTAATATCAACGCTCCTAGATCCATAACGCCTTTATATTAACCACTTATATTTTTTGTTTAGAAAATCCATAGTGAATACCCACCTGTGGCAAGCGCCGTTATGTATAAAGCAAAGAGGTATATATATACCACACAAGAGATTAGAGCAATATAGAGATCGTTTCTACTCGGCCTCAGTGCTATGTGTATTTGTACAATCTGGGCGGCTACTAACATAACTAGGCCGAGCACAGCTGAGAGTCTCCATGCCGCTAGTCCGCCGTAGGCCACAGTTATCCACACTGCATATATATTGGCAGCTGTTGCAATTATTAAAAACGGCACTAATACATCTCGATGTTTAAACAAAAGTTGTGGATGTAGGCCGTAGTGTCTAGAAACCACTCTCTCGGCATATACTCTACCAAAGGCCACCGCCATGCCGGCCGCCACCCCCACTAATATCACTACCCAATTCATGGCCCCCAAGGCCTTAAAATTTCGTATTTTACATCAATCAATTCAGCCACGCCTTTCCACTCCCCCGTGGGGTCTATAACAAGATATATTGGGTCTATCCACCCCGCCGGCACTCCACAAGGCGGATTGCATAAATAGTAGGGCGGCTTGCTGCTGTACACCCAATACCTAGTGTCCCCCACTGAGTAAACCCAAGCGTCTCTAATTTTGTCAATTTCTACAGCGCCCATAGGTCTAAATAAAGACACCTCCGTGGTTAACAGCGTAGAGACAGAAAATTGGTATCTCAACACTGCGCCCAAAAGCCCAACTGCGGTGTTGTAGGTGTACATATACAGTCTATAAACTTGGCCCCTCGCCACTGTGTAGTTAATACTTCGGAGAGAAGTTCTATACATAGCCGATGTCTCTATTATAGGCGTGTCGAAAAACGGCCCCTCTCTACCAGGTAGAAGGACGCCCATTATAGCCCTAATGGGCGGAGGCGCCGGGGGCGTGGCGTTGAGAGAATCTATACACTTCAGTCTATACATATACAGAGGCTCTAGATCGGAAGAGCACACGTCTGAACTCCAGTCACGAACGGTTAT
>CAMLLK010000126.1 GCA_946480885.1 uncultured Thermoproteales archaeon | reverse complement strand
GCTATGTAGATGGCTTCGAAGGGGTCGTGTGTGACGTAGAGGACTGGGTGGTTTAGTTTTTTTACTATGTCGTTGAAGCTTTTTTTATTTACCCAGTCTAGGTGGGAGGTGGGCTCGTCCATGAGGAAGGCGCATGGGTTTGATAATAGCGCCGCGGCTAAGTTTACTAATTGTCTCTGGCCTGTGGAGAGGCCTCCCCTCCTCTGGAGGAGGTCTCTGACGCCTAACATGTCGACCACTTGGTCTATTTTAGACAACGTGCCGTGTCTCTTCGCCACTTCTCTGAGGAAGGCCCCCACGGCGCTGGGGGGGTCGATTGGCACAGATTGTACATAGGCGAGGCCTCTCTTCTCTGTGGGGAGTCTCGAGACGTCTCTACCACAGGCGTGTACAGACCCCTCGGCTTTCAACAACCCCGCCACTGCGTCTAGCATAGTAGATTTGCCAGAGCCGTTTCTACCGACTACCACTACTATTGAGTTCACTTCGAGGGTTTCTACATATATTTCAAAACTGCCCCTCCTGGCTCTTAGCTTCTCTATTAAGAGCTCCATCGCCTTAGTAGATAGGCCGCGGCTACTCCGATAGTCATCAACACTATAGAGGCTCCCACGGCGGGGGGGACTCCGTAGGTGAGCCAGGTGTTGTATATATATATGGCGGTGGTGGGGGGGTAGGAGGCGAATACTAACAATACGCCCAACTCGCCGAAGCTTCGGATCCAGGAGAATATAAACGCGGAGAGTGTAGCCGTCCTTAACGACGCGGCGGTGAGAATTAAGAGCTTGAGCCCTCCGAAGCCTAGAGATCTAAAAAACGCCTCTGCTCTCTCTTCTCTCAAAGCCCCGTCGTAAATACTAAAGGCCACTGGGAGGGCCATGACGTACATGGCGATGAATATGCCGGCTACGTTATTCACTACGTAGTTTGTAATTATGTCGGAGAGGCCGCATAGATATGACGCACCGCCTTGGCATAAGAGCCGTGGGAGGTTAAATGTGGCTAGTAGTAAAACCCCCACGGAGGTGGGGGGGATCACCGCGGGGAGGTACATCAACATGGCGGCGGCCTCCCAGCCCCCCCTCCGTCTAGCCGCCATGGCCGACGCGAGTCCAAAGGGGAGCGCCAAGGCCGACGTGGCGGCTCCCAACACGGCGGTGAGGGCTAGGCTGTATAAAAAACCTGGGGGGGGCTCTGCGAAAAAGAACATGGGGGTGGCTATTAGTAGGAAAAATAGGAGAGAGGCGGAGGCCCCCGCCAATATGTATACACTATTTAAATAGGCCATATTTAGCCAAGTCTACTTTTCTCAACGCCTCTATTAGACAGTCGCCTCTGGGGGTGTAGGATATGACAAAGGCCTCGAATCTAACTACTCTAATAGATTTAATCAAAGCGCCGCGTTCGTCTACATAGTGGACATACATCTCGGCGGGGGGGTCGTTAAAAAAGTCGTAGGGCGGCTTGAAGAAATAGACGTAGTAAGTCCTCCCTCTGTACTCAACGGCGTAGAGATCCCACAGCTCTGTGCTCTCTAGCCTGTCGCCGAGAGTAAACCTTCCATATATAAAAGGCGTGTGGGCAAAGACACAGTCCACCCCCCCGGTCTCTAGATGGCTCCAGCTGCCGTCGAGGTTGGGGGCTAGTTCTACATATGTCGAGGGGGATAGGCGGAGTGGCACAGTGATATTCACGCCCCGGCTCCACTCCACATACCTCACCCCAAGCGCCTCGTACCTCCATCTGAGGTCTACCACCCCGCCTCTGTACAAAAGCCACACTAGAGCCAACTCTCTATAGCCAATCGGCGCCTTGGTGGGGTCAGAAAGCGCAGTCCTTAGGCTAGCTAATTCAGACAAGTCTCTAATCCTCACGGCGCAGATTAACGCAATTCTAAACCTCCCCAGCTCCATAACCTCTCTATAGGGCGCCGCGGCCTTCGCCTCTTTTAAAAGTTCGACGTCTACAGAGGCGAATACGTCAGGCACAGCCCCTTGTTGAATTCTCCGCAGAGCCTCTACAGACCCGATAGAGAGGAGGCCTTGTGTAGAAAACCCAGCTTGTATAGAGGCGTCGCGGACTAGAGGCATTAACGTGGGGGCTATGTAGCCCATTACATCTCCCCCACAGCCGCCGCCCGACTCCCCGAGTCCTAGAAATATAACTAGAGCCAAGACGGCCACTGCCCCAGCTAATATAGCCCACTTCATAAGAGAGAGAAAATATTAAGTCTTAAAGTCTTTCCTATACAAAAAACAAGTGTAGTCAAATTTAAACTATAATTAAAAATATTAATTTATAGGGTGGAAAAAAATATTACTTTTTTAAAGAGATGGTTTCAATTCTTTCAGCTGCAGTCTATTTTGCCATATCAATATAACAATTATCAACGCCATGAGTGACAACGCTATTACGTTCATACCCTTTATGGGATGTCCTGCGTAGAACAACGCCCCTGCGCCTCCCGGCGCCATTGGGGGGAGGGTGGCCAACGCCAGGAATCTACCAATTGTGTTAAATAAAGGCGCCAGTGGGATAGTGACTAGGAATAGATACAAGAGGCCGGGCTTTTTCCACTTCTCAACTATTAAAGGCGTTAAAATAGCCAAAGCCAATAGCCAAGCCGCAGCCACGTGGCTCCAAGACCCGGGGCTGAGGTGTGCGTTCTCTAACCCCCTCGGCGTGCCTCGTGCCGGTGGAGTCCCCATATATACAGCTGGGTAGGGACCTGGGTACTGCACCCCCTCGGGCTGTTTATACGTCACAGTGACGTCTGGCGTAGTGGACCACAACAGAGCTATGACGGCCCCCAACGCCACTAATACTAATATCATTGTATATACAACTGCAAGAGAGGCTCTGAAGGCGCCTGTGGGGAATAGGGACTCTCCTTTTCTCGGCAGTACGCCCAACACGGCTAAAAACGCCAATATGGGCACTATAAAGTACAGCCCGGCGGGCGCCACCCACACCACGCTGGGGAGGTTTCCAAACACAAAGGCGAAGAGGCCCGCCGTAGTTAACACTAGACTCACTTCTGTTATCCTAAGCGCTTTTCTGTAGATTGAATCTGTGACGTTCATAAACTTTAATACTAACAACGCAATTACTGCGCTAGCCGCTATTAAAACTGGGTGGTTGTGTAGTTGGACTAACGCGGCGGGTTTAATAGGCTCGTGAGTTAAGAGGTGGAATAGTAGAGCTATGGCGTAGCCCACCGACACTCCCACTAACGCCACTAGTGTAGGCACGAGAAACGTCCTCCTCTCCACTTCTATGTTAGACAGATAGTCGAACCGGCCGGGAGAGGCCGCGCCTGAGTATATAACAGGTACTCTGATGCCCGAGGCCACGAGGGCTATGCCTCCTAGAGCTATTAAGAGCAAGACGTCGAATAGACCTTGGAGATACTTGGCGACGTCTATCCCTAGGCCGTGGCCGCCGTAGACTAAGCCGTAGACCCAAGGCCAGGGCACTGCTATAGAGACTGCGATTGCGAATTTTTTAAACCACGGCTTTACCTCTAGATTGGGCAGTAATAAAGAGGCGATGATCATTAAAGCTCCCCACCAAGAGGCGTGGGCGTGTCCAATCTTTGCCCAGTACGGAGCTGGCTGGCCGAATACCATACTCCCCCAAATGGCGATCATCCCAGCCAACGTCCCCGCGCCTAGAGTTATACAACCTGCTAGAAACATTGGAATATTTACCCCAAGTCTTAATTTCTCCATGGCTAAACTATATCTAACATAGAGTAAAGTTTTATATACAACTTATTTCATACTTCTATATTTAACGACGGCGTAGAGTCCCCAAGTTAGAGATAGTGTAGACAACTTCGTCGCTAGCGCTTTCTGAACCTCGGCGTTAGTTAAATCCGCCTGGATGGACTCAATTATTAAGTAGATTAAGACCAGGGAGAGGGCCGCGGCGTAGTGTTTTTTAAAAATTAGAACTGGGAGGGCGGCGGCGTTTAGAAATATATACAACGGCGGGGCCGGGGACAGCTCAGTGGTGAGAAACAACATTGCCGAAGTGGTGGCTGTGCCCCCCGTCAAGATTTTAAAAAAGGTGTGTTTTATAAATGGCAGAGCCGCCGCCGTGGCTATAGTCAATAAAACAAAGGCGCCTGGGGCGGCCTGGGGTAGAAGCGGCATGGAGTAGTTGTCTCCAGGCCTCCAG
>CAMLLK010000125.1 GCA_946480885.1 uncultured Thermoproteales archaeon | reverse complement strand
AACGATCCGCCCCCCCCCGAGACCTACACTCTTTCCCTACACGACGCTCTTCCGATCTCGCCTTCCCTATGTCTGACAGACTTAACGCCACTGGTTCAAATACCTTAACTACGTCTCCCTCTACCAACCACCCCTCTACTACACCCCCCACAGCCCAGTCGTATTTGGCATTTATTACATAACGTCTTTCAAACTTAGCCCCCCTTAGCCTTATATAAACAGTCGCTATTCCAAATTCTGTAAAAAACCTAGACACTATTTCTCTATATTTTTCATTTGGTTTAGGCGCCGGCACTCTTTCGATTTGGATTAAGTCGTCTTTTTTCAAATCTTCCTCTAGCATTTGTAGAAGTTTCGACACGGGTTGTCCCGTTCTCTCAATTCTCATAAAAGTCAATACTCTACCATCTTTAAATACCTAGTATAACCAACAAGCGACGTAGTGCCCACTCTTTACTTCCAATAGGGGGGGCTCTTCTTTATCGCATTTTCCTTTTATGGCTAGTGGACATCTTGGGTGGAATCTACACCCAGGTGGGGGATTAATTAAACTAGGTGGCTCGCCAGGCGGCACTTTTCTTATCCTAAACCTATTGGCGGGGTCGGGCTCGGGCAGAGCCTCTATAAGCGATTGTGTGTAGGGGTGTAGAGGCTCTCGTATTACGTCTCTAAAAGAGCCGTATTCTACCATTTTGCCGGCGTACATAACTAAAATCTTGTCAGAGAGATATTTTGCAGTGGCTATATCATGTGTTATATACATCAGTGTTATATTGTACTTTGTTTGAAGCGATCGTATTAAAGACAAGATCTCTGCTCTAATAGAGACGTCTAACATAGACACAGGCTCGTCTGCCACTATGAACTTTGGCCTTGTTATTAAAGCTCTGGCGATGCCTACGCGCTGCCGCTGTCCTCCGCTTAACATATGCGGATATTTATTTATAAAATCTTCCGGCGGGATAAGTCTAACCTCTTCTAGAGCCTTGACTACCCTCTCAAAACGTTCTTTCGGTGGGACTTTTCGCAAGATGAGAGGCTCCTCTAGGATGTATCTTATTGTGTGGTATGGGTTTAGAGAACCAAATGGGTCTTGAAACACCATGGCCGTGGAGAACCTATACCACTTCAATTTGTGTTCAGACTCTTTCGCTATGTCTTTCCCCTCGAAAATAATAGAGCCAGACGTTGGTTTGATTAGCCTTAGCACAGTCCTCCCCAATGTAGTTTTGCCAGATCCAGACTCGCCTATCACCGCCAATACTTCTCCAGGCTCTAGGGTGAAGCTTACGTCGTCGACAGCTTTAACATATTTAGCACGACTAAATAGGCTTTTTTTCACCGAGAACCAAGTTTTTAAATTTTTTACCTCTAGCAGAGGCATATTAGTACAACCAACAAGAGACTTCTGAATTCTCTACAATTTTTACCACAGGCTCTTCTTTATCGCATTTTCCTTTTATGGCTAGTGGACATCTTGGGTGGAATCTACACCCAGGTGGGGGATTAATTAAACTAGGCACGTCGCCAGGTATATGCTCTATAGTTTTTTCCTCACGTAGTGTAGGCATCGCAGCTAAAAGTTTTTGAGAATATGGGTGTTTGGGCGTGCGAAAGAAAATATCAGACGGCGCCACTTCAACAAGTTTTCCTGCGTACATAACCCCCACTTTGTCGGCTATTTCAGAAGCCAACGCTATGTCGTGTGTAATTAAGAGATAGGACAAATTGAATTTTTTCTTTAACTCTTTTAATAAATTCATTATATTTGCTTGAGTTATAACATCTAACGCAGAGGTTGGCTCGTCGAGAATTACAAGTCTAGGCTTCATCATTATGGCAGTCGCTATGACTACCCTCTGCCTCATGCCGCCGGATAACTCAAATGGATATCTATGTAAGACGTCGCTTGGAAGCCCTACTGATTTGAGAGCCTCTTCTGCTATCTTAACGGCCTCTGTTTTAGACATGCCTAAATGGATGACTAAAGGCTCTATCATCTGGTCTTGTATCCTTAGTACTGGGTTTAAATCATTTAACGAAGCTTGTAATACAATAGAGATTTTTTTCCAACGGACTCTTCTCCTAAGTTCTTCCTCCGACATTTTTGCTATATTTACAATTCCCAACTCTTCGTCGTGTAGTAAAATCTCGCCGCTGAACTCGGCTACGTTTCGTGGCAATAGTCTAATTATAGTAAAGGCTAGTGAACTCTTGCCGCTGCCGCTTTCGCCCACTAAGGCCATTGTCTCGCCTCTCTGGAGTTTAAACGATATGCCGTCTACAGCTTTTACAGTACCTCTCGAGGTGTTGTAATACATCTTTACATTTTTTAACTCTAATAAAATAGACATGACACCCTCTAAATAATCCTATATATACTTACCTCTTCAGATTAAACAATGTATATAACTATAGCAAGCAATCCCACAGTCGATTTAATATACACAAACGAAGGGGTGATTAGAAGATATGGAGGGCCCATATACTCTGTCTCAAAGGCGTTGAGAGTATTCAACGTAAAAATAAAGGCAGTGGGGGTGGCGTCGCTTGAAGATATTGAAAATATGAAAAAAGAACTAAATGGAGTAGAGTTGTATATCACGCCAGCAGACGTTACTACTACATTTCTACTGGACTATAGATCAAAGCCTAGAGTTGTGAAATTGTTAAAAAAGCCATCGGTGGGGGTGGATAAGGTTGATGGCGATGTGGTAATTTTATCGCCAGTATACGACGAGTTAAAGTCGACGTATGTATCTGCGAAAGTTTTGGCAGTTGATCTTCAGGGCTATTTGAGAGCCGGCCTTTCTCTCCCACATGCGGATTTGATACACTTCTCTTACGACGATTTACAACTCACTCTGAAAGAGTTTAAAGAATACGCTGCTCGATGGCCGCGGGCGGTATATACATTGGGGGGAGAGGGCGCATATGTCTTAATAGATAAAGAAATATACTATATAAACAGCGCAAATTTACAAATAGAGGACGTTACTGGAAGCGGCGACGTCTTTTTTGCAATAGTTACCTACCTACACTTTGTGGCAGGTCTAGATCTATTAAAGGCAGTTTGTGAAGCAAGTAAATATACTGCAGGTTTTCTTCTCCACAAGGCCGTTGTGAGACATGAATTCAATTGTGTTATGCAAGCTGTTCAAGTGTAGCTATTTTGGCCAAAATATCTGTCCTAGTGACAATACCCACTAATTTTTCCTCTGAGTTTACTACTAACACTCTGCCAATTCCGCCAGACACCATTAGTCTAATTGCTTCGTGGATATCTTCGTCTTCGTGAATAGTGGGCGGGTCTTTAATCATAATCTCTTTAACTCTTACATCAGTCTTACAATCCGACATTATTTCCAATACTTTAGAAGCCATTAAAAGGCCAATAGGCTTTTTATTATCATCTACAACTGGTACGCCTCTATACCGTCTCTCTATAAATAGTTTAATATATTTACTCACATAGTCGTCAGACTTGGCGGTGACAGGGTTAGGAGTCATAATACTTCTAACCGAAGTTCTGGGGATCGATGTTATAGACGATATCTCTACTAACGACTCAAGATCTGCCTTTATTACTCTGCCTATTAGTACGACCCCACTAGGCAAAGGCCCCACTCTAACCTCTCTATGTATATACCCACTCAAGTCGCCCACTACTCTCATAGAGGCGTACGGTTTATCAGATAGAAGACCGATTATTGTAATATCAAGCGCGTATCCTATGACATTGCCCATAGATACTATAGGCACTGAAAAGGTTTGTCTTGATAAAACATCGGTGGCTTTTGATGTAGGAATATACCCGCCGTGAGGACCCGCCTTACTTACCACTAGACCCATCGATTTAAGTATTGAAAGCATATTTCTAACATAGCCCTCGTGTATACCTAGGGCATTTGCTATATCTTTAGACTTCACCGGTGCGCCTTCTTTGCTATATATCTCCACGAGGGTTTTTAATACATTATATACTGAGTCTGACAAGCCGGCCATATTTATTTTTTCAAAAAAAATATATAACATTTTTGTATCATATTTCAGCGATCGGTCTCACGTTCACATATCGCTTGACCGTTTTCTCATCACTTATGTATAAATTTCTGAAAAAGATTTTTAAAACAGTTCATTTTAGGCTTTAATGTTGGCGCTTATAGTTGATAATGTTCATACAATAATTAAAGAAA
>CAMLLK010000124.1 GCA_946480885.1 uncultured Thermoproteales archaeon | reverse complement strand
TCTGATTGTACGATATACATAAACACAATGTCGTACACTTAGACATAAAGCCTGAAAATATTATGTTTACAAAAGACAAGAGAGTTGTTAAAATCGGCGACATGGGGATAGCCAAAGTGGTAGTGGGGGGCTACGTTAAGAGTAGCTATATGTCTCCAGCCTACGCCGCACCTGAGGTGAAGAAGGGGATGGCCACTTATAAGTCAGATGTCTACTCGCTTGGGTGTGTATATTACGAAGTTTTGACCGGCATAAACCCCAACGTATTTGTTGAAAACGGCTACACAGTGCCCCCTCCCAGTGTCTACAACAACGAAGTCCCCAAGTGGCTAGATGAGATAGTGTTAGAGATGTTACATCCCGATCCCTCGAAGAGGCCGAGCGCTGCTGATTTAGTTACTTATTTAAATAGAAACCTAAAAATTTATTAATGCCTTGGAAGTGTCCAATTTGCGGCACTGAGAATAGAGATGAATCTGTATCTTGTCGAGTTTGTGGGTCGTATAAGCCTGAGGCCACGACTAAAAAGATTAATCAGGTGGAGAGAGAAGTTGTGTCTGCTATATTAGTTGTAGAGATAGTGGAGGGGCCTGTGGAGTCGTTAAGAGGTAAAAAATTTGAGTTTAACGTGAAGTCTCCTGGTGCCGTGGTCACAATAGGCAGAGCAGTCGAGAACAATGTAGTTATTCCAGACCCCACAGTCTCTAGGAGACATCTCAGAGTTATAGTCACCTCCAACGGCGTGGTGGTTGAGGATTTGGGTAGTAGCAACGGCACGTTTATACTCAAGAGCGGCGGGGAGAAGTTAATAAAAGTTGAAAACGTAGGTAGAGAGGCTCTGCTCAAGCTTGGCGAGACGAAGATAAGACTATCTCTAGTTGAAAAAACTTATTAACCCTATCTCTAGGCAAATTCATATGTCTGAAGATGTACAGTATGAATATTTAGTGCCGTTGGAGAAATATTTAAGTGTAGGCGTAAGGCTTGGGACAAGGCTGTCAAATAGCTATCTTGAAGATAGAGGGTTTATATTTGCTGTGAGGCCCGACGGCTTGAGAATTTTTGATATTAAAAAAATAGACGAGCGCCTTAGAATAGCTGCGAAGTTTATTGCGAGATACCCACCAGAGCGTGTTTTTGTACACACCACTAGGCCCTATGGCTTTAAGCCTGTACAGATGTTTTGTAAATACGTCGGCTGTAAGGCGCTTACTGGTAGGTTTATACCAGGTACGTTGACAAACCCCAATTTGCCACACTATCAAGAAGTGGATCTACTCTTTGTAGTAGATCCAAAATTAGACTCTCAAGCCGTGGCAGAGGCGGCTAAGATGGGCATACCTGTCATAGCTCTAGTGGACACAGATACGCCGCATAATTACATCGACTTTATGATACCTTGTAATAACAAAGGTAGGAAGAGCCTAGCGTTGATTTTTTGGATTTTGGCAAGACAAGTTTTAAGAGAGAGGGGAGAGTTGAAGCCCGACCAAGATCTGCCAGTGTCGCCTGAGGAGTTTGAAACACGTCTTATACAGACGTGATGTGTGTCAGAAGGCCAGCTGTAGCTGGGTATTTCTACGAATCTAACAGAGAGGATTTAGTAGAACAAATTGAGTGGTCGATTAAGCATGAAATTGGGCCCAAGGCGCCGCAGATACCTCCCCTCGGCTCTAACGCTCTAGGCGGCGTGGTGCCGCACGCTGGGTATGTCTACTCGGGTCCCGTAGCCGCTTGGATATACTCAGCGTTGGCTGGGTACGGCAGACCTGATGTAGTGGTGATCGTGGGACCTAATCACTACGGCGTGGGCGCCCCCGTGGCGATTATGAAGACTTGTGTCTGGGAGACGCCTATGGGGAAGGTGGAGGTAGATAAAGAATTGGCAGAGAGAATTATGTCGTTGTATAGAGAGGTGGAACATGACCCCGGCGCGTTTTCTAAAGAACACTCTATAGAGGTCCAAATACCGTTTATACAATATTACTTTGGAGACGTCAAAATCGTCCCAATTGTCATGTGGAGACAGACTCTAACCGCTTCGAGAGCTCTTGGCAAAGCAATAGCGGAAGCTGTGAGAGACTACGGGAAGAGAGTTTACGTGTTGGCGAGCAGTGATTTTAACCACTACGAGCCGCACGACGTCACTGTGAGAAAAGACGAGATAGCGATAAGTAAGATATTGCGGCTCGACGAAGCTGGGTTATTTGAAGCAATTTCTAAATTCGACATATCTATCTGCGGCGTGGGCCCCATTGGGTCGGTGGTAGTGGCTGCAAAAGAGGCTGGTTATACAAACGTAGCGCTTTTAAAACACGCCACTTCTGGAGACACAAGTGGCTACAGAGACGAGACTGTGGGGTACGCCAGTATAATCTTCTACCGTTGAAATCTCACTTTTACAATATGGACGCCGCCTCTTATGCCGTAGGTGGCCACAAACTGCGGCGTCTCTACTTTCTCCATTAGTTTCTCCAACCCCTCTTCGTAACTCCCGGCGGGTATATACACAGGCCTTAGAGCCCATATTAGAGCCAACGACCTAGCCACTTTTACATCTGGAGTGCCAACATAAACTTCGCTGAGGGGTCTGAACTTAGCTATTCTCTTAGCCAGTGTGCCAGACATACTAAACAACAAGATCTTGGCCCCTAGGTCTTTAGCCATCTCCACGAGGCCTTTGGCGAATTGATCTCTAGTATTTTGTGGAGTTGGGGTCTGGGCTATATCGTAATGTACAGAGTTCAATATCTTAGTCAACCACGCCGCAGCGGCCAAGGGGTGTTTACCACTTGCAGTCTCTCCAGTAAGCCATAGACTATCTACTCCTAGTGAGGCCGTGGTAAACACGTCATTTACCTCAGCCCTCGTCGGCGTGGGATGTAACTGTAAAGAGTCTAGTAGTTGAGTCGCCACGGCTACAGGTCTGCCGAGTTTTATACACATCTCTACTACTCTTCTCTGTAGTAGAGGCAGAGCCTCGAGGCCGTAGTGGAGTCCCAAATCCCCTCTTGCCACTACTATATAGTCGCTACAACTGGCCAACTCTTCTAAATTCTCCACAGCCCCCTTTGTCTCTATTTTAGCCATGACCCCACCGCCGTAGTTAAACTCTTTTAAAACGCCCTTAGTTGCCTCTACATCTCTACAGCTTTTGACTAAACTTATGGAGATGTAGTCTACCTCCTCTAGTCTAATTTTCTTTAAGGCGGCTATGTCATCTTCAGAGGGGATAGGCAGGTCGTAGTCCTTTCCCTCTATTACTACGGCTTTCCCAGTCTCCACGACGCCGCTTGACTCCGCAACGGCTGTGGCTGAGTCTAGAGAGACTTTGTCTATCCTTAGCCTTAGTTTACCATCAAGCATTAACACCACGTCCCCCGGCTCTACAGTCTGGAAAAAAACTCTCGCCGGCACCGGGATGTATTCACCGCTTGACTCGTAGACGTTTTTAAAAACGACTACATCTCCCTCTTTTATATACAGAGGAGGCACTTTTCCCACTCTCACCCCAGAGCCTCTGAGGTCTACAACAATTGCAATATGTCGCCCCCTCTCTCTTTCATATCTGCGGACTAGGGCAACTCTCTGCTCTACTTCGCCAGGCGTGGCGTGGGCTAGGTTAATCCTAACGCCGTCTACTAAGTCTAGGAATTTAACTAAGTCGCCGTAGGGCAGTCTATCTGTAGAGGGGCCAAGAGTGGCGACTCTTTTAGTCAACATTAAACTGCTCTAATTCTCTCGCCGACTTTAGGTATAACAGTAGTTATTTTATACTTCAACTCTATAGAGGTGGCTAGGCTAATAGTCTTAGAAGGCTCTCCGTGGACTAATACAATTTTCTTAGGCTTCGGCTCGATGTGTTCAACATATTTCATAAGCTCTCGCCTATCG
Source organism: uncultured Thermoproteales archaeon (assembly GCA_946480885.1). Next base: position 327 of record CAMLLK010000124.1, on the reverse strand, counting down.
CTATGACCAGAAAAACCCTGTATAGCCACGGCTCCCATCTTCATTTCGACCTTGACCTCGCCCACTAGACTCCTCACTGTAAAATCCCGCTCGCCGTTTAGAATCCTCCTCCCCAAAGTCCCCTCAGCTTGATATGATACAAATATTATCTTATTCCTCTCGTCATGTGCCAATTGTACAAAATAGTCGAGGATGGGACCGCCGTTTATCATACCATGCGGGGCAATTATTACAGCTGGCTCTTCGCTCTGTGTAATCTTAGCAATTTGGTTAATTCTATCCTCTAATCGCTTCGCCCTATCTATAATTACTACACTCCCAGAGGTT
>CAMLLK010000123.1 GCA_946480885.1 uncultured Thermoproteales archaeon | reverse complement strand
TCTAGAAATATTTTGTGTTATGTCGCCGCCCACGGCCCAGTGACTATGTACCGGGTGGCGAGAGACCTCAATCTCCATTTTTCACACGTCTATAGAAAGGCCCACAGACTTGAAGTTATGGATATGTTGCGTCGTATTTCTAATGGCCGTGCCGCTATGTACGAGGCTTCTCTCTGGGGCTATATATATTGCTATAAATTTAACAAAGGTGGAGACTTAATACTAGCTAAGATTAAAAACCTCCTCGGACTGACGAGTTTTGAAATTTATGAAGTTGAGAGTTTTCTAAAGTTGTATCTCGCCGTGGCTGATGTAGACGCCCCGCTGTCAGATCTCCCCACTATGGTGGCTTATCTATATGGGAAGTGTCACGGAGATTTGAAAAAGTGTGGATCTGAGGCGTTGGGAGACTATTGGGAGCCGGCCTCACGTATAGTGGCCTATGGGTTTATCCAATTGTTGAAAAAACTACTCGGCGACTCAGTAGTCGTCGCCGATCGCGATTTTTTCGTAGTGGTTAACCCCCAGCGGCGTTTTGCAATTGCGTCTTGTAGACTATGTGGCGTAGATAGATATTGTTTTCTAAACGGCTGCGATAAATTGAGACAGAGATTAGAGGTGAGGCTTGGAGAGGTTTTAAAACGCGGGGAGGTGTTGACGCCATGGAGTTGAGACTGGGCATGTGTAAAACCGGCACGGTGTTGGACTATAGACCTGTGGTTTTTTTAAACGAGGAGGGGGGGTATGTCAAAGTGAAGTCGAGAGAGGGCAAGTTTGTAATAGCGCGTGTTTTAAAAAACTCTTGCATCGGCGTCTCTAGAGAAGTGGCCTACCTCTTATATCCATACTACGGCTGGGACCGTTTAAAAATAGAAGAGGTGTTTTACATAGAGCCGACAGCCCCGCCGGCGGCCACTAGAGTTGTGTTAAAAGTACCTTTTGGAATAGGGGAGGTGGTGATTAGGAGGCAGCTAGAGGGCTTTCCTATATACGAAGGCACTGTGGCAATTGAGTATTTAGAACATATTGAATACGGCGAAGTTGTCCACGTAGAGCCTGAGAATTATTCAATTCTGAACAGCGACACGGCGATTAGAATTATAGAAATACCTGTACAAGACGACGCAGTGGTTTTCACTAGCCGACGCGTCTAGATTTTAGAAAATTAAAATCTCCCTCTTTCCATAGATCTACAACTACGTAGTTAAACAATGGCAGTATAATTTTCAACACTTTTATACAATCTTCGTCGTGTGTTTTTACTACAAACTCCACTGGTTTTTTTTCTTTAATCCAAGTGACGACGGCTACAGAGCCTTCGGGGCAGCCGGGGGCCTCTATTACGTCCACATTTAGACTTTGTGAAATTATTTATATAGTTTAGCCATGAGAGTTGTGATAAGGAGAGATAGGCCGTCTATAGTGGTGGCTGAGGGGAGGTTAGATCTTTCTAAATATTTTTCCACAACTCCATTGGTCTTCGCCTACCGGGGGCCCCACAGTCGGTGGTTTGCCTCTGTGGCGGAGAGATATGTAGAGCGTGTGAATTGGACGCGTCTACCGCCTGCCGAGTCTAAATCCGCCACTAGGAGAGATTTGATAACGGGCGGTTTTATAAAACTGAGAGACACTGTGTTAGTAGAGGGGGACAGGTGTATTTGGTGCGGTATGTGCGTCTCTGCCTGCCCCTACGGGGCTTTTGACTATGAGGAGCGTAGAGAAATTAGAGTAAATTACGACTCTTGTGTAGACTGTGGCTTGTGTAACTCAATATGTCCAGTAGACGCCATCTACATGCCCTCTATGCCAGACGACATGTTAGCCGACCTTATAAAGACCTCTCCCTCTCCTCTGAGGTTTATTTGCGACTTCGCTTTTGTGGACAGCGATGTAGAGGGTGTAAGGGTGAAATGTATAGCGTCGCTGCCTAAACAATATCTATACCTAGCCGCAGCTAAACACGGCGAGGCTAGGGCGTATTGCTCTAGGTTGAATAAATGCCCTCTCTGGCCCGCCGTCGAGAGGTGGGGGAGGGGGCTGGGGAGAGAGGGGTCTGAGTTCGTAGTGAAGGCCCCCCGTGTGAATCTAGAGCCCGGGGGCAGGTGGCAGACTAGGATGTTGGCCGTGGCGGTGGGGATGCCTGTGGGAGTTATTAAAGTGGCTGAGGGCTGTACGTTATGTACAGCTTGTGCCAACGTGTGTCCCACTGACGCCTTAGAGATAGTGGGCGTGGAGCTTAGGATAACGCCTGCTTTGTGTATCGGCTGTGGGATTTGTGTAAATAAATGTCCTGAGGGCGTCATGTCGCTAAGTCTAGAGCCTGTGGAGAGGCCCTATGAGAGAGTTTTGTTGTTTAGAGACGAGCCGCTTCGGTGTAGACAGTGCGGCAAAGAGATGCCCTACTCGAAGACCATGGCCTCTAAACTGTCTAAAAAATTGATAGAGAGAGGTATCTCTGATGACCACATTTATCTATGTGATGAATGTCGTTTAAAGTATATATAGTGTTGTAAATACGACACCATGTCTATTGGAGATGTACTTGGGCTTCTGATTGGGTGGCTGGTTTCGACATTGGCAATTTGGATAGCTTTGAAGATATTCCCCGGTAGACAGAAGAGAGAGAGTCTCGGCGGCGCTGCGTTGACTGCCTTAGTCGGCGCATTGATATTTTGGTTTTTCACATCGGTGTTTAAAATACCTTTTATAAGCGGCTTAGTTGCGTTAATTGTGTGGCTATACGCCTTGAGAAAACTACAGGGAGTGGGGTGGCTAGGCGCCGCGGCGTTGGCTTTTTTAATCTGGATATTCAACAGCGTATTTAGTATATTTCTGCCCACAATTCTGTGAAGCGTTTTCCTAAAGACTGCGGCTTGTTGTGTAGAGTCGCGTACACCCTCTCAGAGATTTTTCAAAATGAACATGGGAACGTGGCCTCTGTGTCGCCTGGAGATTTGTCAAAAAGTGCAGGCGTCCCGCCCTTTGTAATAGGGGAGATTTTTAGAGCTTTAGAAAACAGAGGATATATGAAATGTGAAAGAGTAGGCGGCAGGAGACTGAGGTGTTTTATTTCAAGAGATTCGCCTCTATGGAAGTCGGACTATAGAGAGATTTTAAAAATATTAGAGACTCTGTGAACAGAGTCTAGACAACACCTGGGGGTTCGCCACGTCTCTAATTGAGATGACCCCCACCAGCCTCCCCCCCTCGGTCACTACGATGTGTCTAATATTGTAGTTCCACATCAACTCAACAGCCCTTGACACGGACTCGTCGGCTTCAATTGAAACTACGCCGGTTGACATAAACGCCTCTACAGGCGTAGATAGCGGCATCCTCATACTAATTGCCCTGACGATATCCCTCTCTGACAAAACTGCAATTGCTTTGTCTAACTGCGCGGAGTCTACCACCACCAAGGCTCCCACTCCGTGTTTTGTCAACATGTCGGCGGCCTCTATTAAAGTAGCTTGTGGAGTAATTGTCAAAGGCTGCCTCTTCACTAAGTCTCTTACTCTTAATCCTCTGGCTTGGGCCACCATACTCTCTCCCCCAGGTTTTTCAAAACTTGGTCTTCTAAAAAATCTCTAATTGAGAGGACCCCCGCCAGCTTCCCCCCCTCATCTACAACTATTAAATGTCTCACCCTCCGCTCTCTCATTTTCTTCAACACTTCGTACACCTCGTCGTCTAGTTTTGCAGTTAGTAAATCCCCCACGGTGGCGGCCTCTGTGGCCTTGGAGGTCGCAGGGAGTCTCTTCGCCACTGCCTTTACTACGTCTCTCTCTGTGATTATGCCCACGGGCCTCTTTTCTTTGTCTACTATAGCCACGGCGCCGATGTTGTTATCGGCCATTAACCTTGCCGCGTCTTCAATAGTGGCGTCAATTTCTATAGAGATGGGTGGCTTTTTTATAAACTCCCGTATTTTCATACTACCCCAGAAACTTTCTAAATTTAGCCATTGCTATTATGTTAGATTCACTACGCGGCATTTTTAACAACGCCGTGTAGGCGGGGTTTGGCTTAGTCTTAGTCCCTAAGTAGTCGGCTAACTCTAACACAGCTCTCACCACCTCACCACTTATAAAACGCTCCGCGGTGGCTGGGTCGAAAAACTCGAAGTCGTACTCAAGTTCTTTAAAGTAAGAGTGGAGAGTATTAATTACAAACTCTAAACTGTAGCCTCAGAACGTAAGAGAACACGACTGAAATACAGTCAAGAACGGATAAATAATATTACGACATATGCAAGAAAAAGAGTAGTGGGG
>CAMLLK010000122.1 GCA_946480885.1 uncultured Thermoproteales archaeon | reverse complement strand
CCCCCCCCCCACCCCCACCCACACTCTTTCCCTACACGACGCTCTTCCGATCTGGCTATAGACTTGGCAAAACAACTACGTAAGGCTGAGATCGTTGGGGATTTAAAAGAGGTGGAGAGACTAAGTCAAGAGTTGGCGAGCCGTAGGTCGTATCTACAACAGAGGGCTAGAGAGTTGAAGCTTGGGGTTTTCGTAGCCTCTGGGGCATTGGCAAAGGCCCGGCGCACAACCCGCCTAATGCTCTTTAGGGAGATTCTGGGCTTTGACGTAGGCGGTAGGGCAGAGGGGCTTAGGAACGTGGTAGATCTATACGTTGAGGCAAGCGGCGACGTGGTTAGACAAGTAGTTGATTTATTGAAGAAACTGGGGCCGGGGGGTATTGTGTACGTACAAGACAGAGAGCTGGGCGTGGCTTTAGTAGAGAGAGCTCAGTCGGAGGGGTTGGCGGTGGAGCACTTCTTCAAGCCTCGGAGAGGCGTCTTGGAGAAATTCGAGAAGGGGGAGGTGGCGGCTTTAGTGGGGCTGGCCACTTCTAGATCTCCTCTAGTGAGGGGGATCGACATCCCCCATGTGATTAGGTATGTAGTCTTCGTGGGGGTGCCTAAGTATAAATTCCGGGTGAGACTAGAGGAGTTTTCTATCCCTGCCTACTTGACATTTCTCTACAACGTGAGGTCTGTCCTCTCTGGCGACTTACGATACAGAGCCGACAGACTCATTGGACAGTTGAAGAGACTTGCCCCCTATTCTCTCAGCGTGTCGGAGGCTTTGAAAAAGTCGTTGGCCGGGGGGGAGTTGTCTAGTTTTGACAAACACGCAGTGGAGGTAATGAAGACTGCAGTGGGTTTTGTAGACTCTCTTTTGAAAAACCCCGAGGTGAGAAAAGCTATTGAGTCCTCTACAGAGGTGAAGCTTGCCTATATAGACGGCGAGTTGTACATATTGGTACCAGACGTCACGACGTATATCCAAGGCAGTGGGAGGACATCTCGTCTCTATGCAGGTGGTCTCTCTAAAGGGCTGAGCGTTGTAGTGGTAGACGACTGGAAAGTATTCCACGCCTTGAGTAGAGAGTTGAAGCTTAGATTCGACGAGGCTGAATTTAAAAACCTCGTAGATGTTGATTTGTCTACAGTCTTAGAGGAGGTGGATAGAGACAGGAGGGCCATTAGAGATATTATGGAGGGGAAAACGACACCCTCCACCAGGCCCGATCTTTTAAAAACTGTCTTAATGGTAGTGGAGTCGCCCACGAAGGCGAGGACTATAGCTAATTTCTTCGGGAGGCCTTCGTTAATACTCGCAGAGGGCCTCCCTATTTACGAAGTGTCGACCGGCGACGCGGTGTTGATGGTCACGGCGTCTCTCGGCCACATATATGAACTCCCCACTTCCCTCAGCAGGATTAGTCAAGAACAGAGAGAGGCTCTCCAAAAACTCTTAGGCAGCTTCGAGGCGGAGGGTTACAATGGAGAGGAGTACGCCGTGGTGTTAAAAAAAGGCGTCTTTATCCCAATTTATAACAAGATATGGAGATGTAGAGGAGGGGTGTATGTAGATGACGTAGACGTGCCTAAAGACTGTAAGCCGTTTGACGTACTAGCGGCAATTAGAAATATTGCAGTAGAGGTAGATACAGTCTTAATAGGGACAGACCCAGACTCGGAGGGGGAGAAGATTGCTTTTGACTTATACATGGGCTTGAGGCCCTACGTCCAAGATATAAAAAGAGTAGAGTTCCACGAAGTGACGCGGAGGGCTATTCTAAACGCCTTGGCAAACCCCAGGTCTATTGATTATAATTTAGTCAAGGCGCAAATCGTGAGGAGAGTAGAAGACAGGTGGCTGGGGTTTGGCTTGAGTAAAATACTACAGAAGAAATTCGACAACCAAAACCTCTCCGCTGGGAGAGTTCAGACGCCTGTCTTGGGGTGGTTAGTCAAGTCCTATGAAGAGTCTAAGCGTAATAAGATATACAACGTACTTCTAGAATTAAAAGACGTAGATTTAAGACTTCAGATCCCAGCCGAGGCGCTACAGACTTTACGTAAGAAGAAAAGAGTGGCTGTGAAATTCGTTGAGAGTGGTGATAGGACTGTCAACCCCCCTCCGCCTTACACTACAGATGAGTTGTTGAGAGACGCAGTGAGTAAATTAGGCATGTCTGCTGACGACGCCATGAGGCTTGCCCAAGATCTATTCGAGAGTGGTTTGATTACATACCACCGCACCGACAGCACTAGAGTTTCAACCACGGGAGTGGCCATTGCGAAAGAGTATATAGTTAAGAAATTCGGCGAGGAGGCCTTCAGGGGGAGGACGTGGGGCGAGTCGGAGGGCGCCCACGAGGCAATACGCCCCACGAGGCCAATCGACGTGGATGAGCTAAAGGGGTTAGTCAACGCCGGGGTGTTACAACTAGCAGTGAGACTCACGAGGGGGCATTTCCAACTCTACGACTTGATATTCCGCCGATTTATCGCTAGCCAGATGGAGCCTAGCGTAGTGGAGTATGTTAAATACCGAATTGAGATAGACGGCCACGTAGTTGAGCTAGAGAGAGTGGTGGGTATAAAACGCCCAGGTTTTCAGACAGTGTACCAAGCCACACCTGTCGAGCCCGAACTCCACACAGGGACTGTGGACGTAGTGGTTAAGAGGTACAGAGTCGTGAGGGGAGTATTGTCGCAAGCAGACGTCTTGGCTCTCATGCGCCAGAGAGGCATTGGGAGGCCGAGTACCTACGCCCGTATTCTACAAGTATTGGCGAGGCGTTATTACGTATACGTCACAGGTAGGGCGAAGTTAATGGTGCCTACAAAACGCGGCGTCGAGGTGTATCACTTCTTAGAAGAGAATTTTAGAGAGTTAGTGAGTGAAGAGAGGACTAGGCTAATTGAACAGTATATGGACGCAGTAGAGGCAGGTAGGTTAGACTATATAGACGTGTTGAGAGAGTTGTTTAATGAATTTGTCAAAGAGATTCAGCCTAGGTCTATGTAGACGCCTGGTTTTAATGGAAGCGCCGCCTTTTTCTTCCCGCCGAAGTCAGGCGCGGCGGGGTCATCTGACTTATATATCTCCAACGGCGCTTTAAACACTCTTTCTAAATACCTCTGGTAAGACTTAGCAGTCTCGTACTCGTCGAAGTGTGCCACAGAGGCGGCCAGCGACCTCATCTCCTCGCCTATACTTTTCACATAGTCCACTAGACGTTTTGCCAACTGTGGAGGGACGCCGGCAGCTATTGCGGCTTTTATATCTCCGCCCAAGGCGGCTCTCACCCAGTGGTAGTTGGGGTTTATATAGAGGACAATGCGCCTAGCCACTTGGCCGAAGGCGGGGATGTTTTTGACGTCTTCAACTAAGGAGTCAATATACCGCTTCGCCAAAAGGGCGGCTGGGTCTTTTTTCAATCTTGGCCAAGGCGCCGTGACGGCTAGGCCCTCGCCGCCTAGCCTTGACCACAGCTCTTCTGCTAGGTGTGGAACAATGGGCTCCATTGCCACTACCCACGCCTTGGCTGCCTCTACTGCATACTTGGAGGGCTTCTCAACGGCGGCGAGATATTGGTCGAAGACCGCCTTGGCGTTGTACAACACCTCCACGGCGGCTTGTCTCAATCTAATTTTTTCATAGGCCTCTCTCGCCCTCTCTAAGAGATACGCTATTTCAGAGACTAGCCACATGTCTAGCCAATCGGCCGGCCTCTCCACAGCCTCGTGCGCTATTTTATCCACTAGTGTGTATATCGCCAAGAGTTGTTGTGTATTTCTACGAGCCTCTACGTCTCTAAAATCTAAGTCTTGGTCTACCTCCGCAGCGATGGCCAACGTGGCTCTCAACGGGTCGGGTCCGTACATAGCGACGGCTTTGCCCAACGGCAAAACGTTACGCTTCGACTTAGACATCTTCTCGCCCTCTCTCAACACCCAGCCGTTGGCCACAATCTGCCGCGGCCACTTCTCCCTTGGGAAAATAGCCACGTGGTTAAATAAAAAGAAAGTTAAGTGGTTGGGGATGAGGTCTTTGCCCGAGTTTCTACTGTCCAGGGGGTACCAGTACTCAAACTCCTCTCTAATAGACTTCAACTGGTCTATAGACACGCCGAGTTTATTAGCTAATTTCTCCACGTCCCCCTCCCCCAGAAATACATAGTCCCAGAACTCCTCTGTTAGCCTCTCCGCCCCCAAGCCAAGGGCCCGTATTCTCTTTATAACTGTGTAATAGGCCATATATATAGTGGAGTCGCTTAGAAATTAAATAAAACACCCCCAGGCCCACGACACAGGAGTACCCACCCCCCAAGTCCAAACACAACCAATAATATACACCCCAACGA
>CAMLLK010000121.1 GCA_946480885.1 uncultured Thermoproteales archaeon | reverse complement strand
ACTGCAGCAAGTAAATCCCAAAGGGGAATAGAAACATTATTTTAACCATACTAAAAGACCGGCGAGGCCCCACCGTAAATCCCAAAGGGGAATAGAAACTAGGTGGTGGGTGGGTGTGGAAGACTTTTTGGTGTTGGTCTTGGGGGTGTTGGGGGTTGTGTTTTTGTGGTTGTTGGTGGTGTGTGTTAGGTGTGGTGGTTTTTGGGTGGTTTTTTGTGGTGGGTTTTGTTGGGTTTTTGTTTTTTGTTGATTTTGTAGACCCATGTGAGTAGGGTGGTGGCTTCTTCTACTGCCATTTTTAGTTCGTATGGCATGTATTTCCAGTTGGGGCTTGGTCTACATCTCTCTGCTATGTACTGGGCGATTTTTAGGGCTTTGGCCACTGCGGCGAGGGCGTGTCTAATGTCTACTGGCTTGGGGGCTAGTTTTTTGAGTCTCGCGGCGGCGGTTAGGAGGTTGGGGAGTGTGCCTAGGTAGTATGTGTCTCTTGGGCGCCATGTTGTCTTTAGGTAGAGCCTTCTGCCGAGGAGCCACATGTATCCTTTGACTCCTCTGATCTCTACGTAGCCTATGTATTGATACATATTGGGCGGTATTGGCAGTATTCACATTTTGCTGTCTTTATGGGGGGCGGCGGGGGGCCTAGGGCCACTTTTGCCGCTTTGTCTAAGAGGCGTTCGGCTGTGGCTAAGTCTTGTTTTGTCACTTGTAGAGTCTTTATCTCTAGGCCGTAGGCTAGGTAGGCCTTGTATACAGAGTGTCCCGCTGCCTTTATTAAATACGCCTCGGCGTATAGCTGCCATTTGTGTTCTCGAAGCGGCTTCCCAGTCTTGATCTCCACCGGCGCCGCTGCGTATCTCCACGTCACCATGTCCACTACGCCGTGGGCCCACCCCGCGTCTATATATACTGGCCTGGGCTCTGTGCCCAGGGCCTCCGCCAGCCTCTTTCTAATAGTCTCCTCCCTCCTCTTCCCCTCGGCCATGGAGGGGGTGATGGGCACTCCGTGTCTCTTCGCCAGCCAGAGGTAGCGGGGGCACCATAGTAGTTCTAAGACGTCCCACGGGGTGGGCTTCATATCAACAGCGTCTGGACTCTCCTCGGGGGGGTGGGCGGGTTGTAGGGCGCTGTCCCCACCTCTACAGTGGCCTCTAGGCTCTCTCTCGGGATGGGGACGAACATGAGGTGGCCCCTCCCCTCGACGGACTTGGCCAGCGTCTTGGCGAGGTCTTGTACTCTGCCCCTGGGGAGGCTGCCGATGAAGACACTCCGCTGTACTCTAGAGAAGCCCCACGCCTCTAGCGTCTTAGCCACTTTTTGCCTCACTGCGTCGTCTTCTATATCGTAGGCGACTAGGTAGATCATAGCCTATGCGGCACGTATATGCCGCTCCCCTCTAAGTGTCTAACCGCCGCCGCCACTTGTCTCGCCACTAGCTTCCCCACGCCCAGTGAGGCCCATGTCTCCACAAGCCTCCCCCTGGCCTCTCTCTTCAAGACTCCCCCCTCGACCCAGTCAGCCCCCGGCCTCAGTCTCAACACCATTAGGTCTACGTGGGGGCGGAACTCCTCCATGAGGTCTAGGACTAGGGAGGGCCTCCCCGACTTGTCTACGTGGAGGAACCCGGCGTATGGGTCTAGGCCGTGTATCACCACCTCTCTCCACACAGTGTATTTAAGCAGGCCGTAGTTAAGGGCCAGGTTGGCGGGGTCCGTCCCCTCCGGCGCCCGTCTGTCGAAGCCGAGGAGTGGGGCGAGGGCGTCCCAGTAGATCTGCGCGGCTTGTCCCTCCACCCCTATGACACACTGCGGGTCTCCGCACTGGTACACCCTACCCTCCAAAGCCGCCACTTTCGACGCCGCGTCTACGAGCCTGCGGTAGAGCTCTCTTCTCGACGCCGCCACGCGCCTAAGGGCGGCGGCTTGGTTGACGACTTTCCCCGCCACTACCAACTTCGCCAGTTGGAACCCCCTGCCGTTTAGATACGCCTCGTACTGAGCTCTTCTATGTGTCACCACGCCGTTGGCCTCGGGGGGGAATAGACGCGCCACTGGGTTCCCCCTCCCGTCGAAGTAGACCAAGTCTATAAACCTACGTCCACACTCTCTCACTAGGCGAGAAGACACAGAGACGCCGCCTGTCAAAATCCAGATTCTATCTACTTGGTGTATAGGCACTTTCTCCACCTCGCCGCCTCTCTTCTTTACTACAACTGCGCCTCGGCTGTAGCCCAATGAGACCCCCCACCCCCTAACTATTAGCTCCATGGCACACTTCGAAAAATGGACAACTCTCTAAACACGCAGACGCCAACCCCGGATCTCTGCCAGAGTCTAGCAGCTCCAAGAGGGCGTCTCTCTCCTCTAGAAACGCCCTCCTGAGCGAGTCGCCGATGGCCACCGGCGTCGCCGTGACTCTCACTCTACTATTCACATGTACGTACACCAACAGGCCTCTATCCACAGGCACCTCTTCGTCAGCCTCCAGAGCCATGGCGTATCCAGCCAGCGCCAACTTATGCCGACTGTGCTCCGGCCCCACCTTCACTTCTACAACTACGTCGTAGAGAAAGGCGTCTGCCTTGACCATTGTCAACCCCAGAGGCCTCCCATCGACTACGTACTCCTCTAGTAGAGGCACGGCTCTCGCAGCTAGAGAATAAGAATCTACATAGACAGCCCTCGACGCCACTTCGTCAAGCCTAGCCGCCACCTGCACAGCCAGCCAACGGGCTAGCTTCACCCCCCGCTCGTCCACCTCCCCACCTGCAGCGGCCTCCCTCGCCACGGCCTCTGGGTCGAAAGCAGACAAGAGCTCCCACCCGGAGGCGACACCCTCCTCCACAAGCCTCCTAAGCCTGCGGAGAGTTTTTACAAACACCCCGTGGATATACGAGCCGAAGTTCAACGCCGCGCTCGGCCTCGCCCCGCAACTCTCTTGAGATACACATCGCGCCTAGTCTCACACAACCCGCCCCCCAGCTCAGAAAGAGAAATCCTAAACCCCACAGGCGGGGGAGCCACCGGCGGGGAGTCCCAACGCCACCCCCTAAGCTCTTCAGACACGTCGACTCTAAGCCCCCTGACCCACTTTAACTCTCTAAACACAATAGGTAGAAAACTACTATTTTAAAACATATACCAAATGTATAGCCACCCCTAGACAAATACAAAAATGTGTACCAAAACCCCAGACGGCGCCGCCCAGGCCCCCCTAGACAAATACAAAAACATGTACCCACCCCCCGTGGCGGCACTTATAAATGTACCCCACGCCGCCGACCGCAGCCAGAGACGCGCCAGCAAAGCCACGCCGGCGGCGCCACGACCCAGGAGACGCGGGGGGGAAAAACTCAAAAATGCCACGGCGACACTATCTACGATGGACTCACCAGCCGCTCTCAAAGCGCCACGGAGACACGCCCCGCAGCCTCAAAATACAATAGACACGGCGCAGCCACAGCCGCCCCATGGTGAATAGACGCCCCGTGGTGAATAAATACTACGTCGACAGCGCAGACAGACTACTCCTATACATAGCCAACACCCCCCCAGACGGCATACTCAAACTCCGCAGAGACGGGTGGCTATACAGAGGAAGAATCCGCCTACGCGAAGTCGCCCTCACAATCCGAGTACTAGACATAGTAGAAGTCGACACAGACCTCTGGACCCCACAAGCAGACAGAGCCCTAACAATCATGTGGAACACTACAAAAACACCACCACGAATCTACAAATACAGAATATACTACGAACTATACCTAGGCGACTACCTATTACACCTAGGCATGACACACTCCCACGTAATAAACCTCGTCGTAAAAACCCAGATCACAACAAAAAAAGCAAAAAAGAAAATAGTCAAATTAATAAAAAAACTAAAAAAACAACTAGACATGACACACCACATGGAATGGGACATACACCCCCACCCAGACTGCGTCCCAAAATCAATAATCCTCGACTGCACCGTCCAAATATCAGTAATGATACCAGTAACAACACCAGAACTCCACACCATCTACCAACAAATAGTAAAAAACAACACCTAACCACACAACCCCCAACACACACCCACCACCACCCCCACCAGAACCCACCAAAAACTACGCCACATTGGTGACGTAATCACCCCACTCGCCTCTATTCCCCCCTAGGATTTACCGGTCTAGAGCCCGAAAAATATGTATACACTGTAGTTGTCGTTTCTATTCCCCTTTGGGATTTACAGTGACTGGCTATCGGTGTATAAAGACGGAAAGTCATATATGGTTTCTATTCCCCTTTGGGATTTACTTGCAATTATCCTCGAATTTAATGGGTCCTTGATTTTGACGTTTATATTC
>CAMLLK010000120.1 GCA_946480885.1 uncultured Thermoproteales archaeon | reverse complement strand
GAGTTCGACATAGTTGAGGGGAGGGGCGTGGAGTTTTTAGAAGACCTCCCCCGCCCCGCGCCTAGGGGGAGTTGGCAAGTGGAGCTGCCGTTTTTCTCTGAGGTGGCCTCTGTGCGGGGGGGCTGTTTATATTTCATCACAGGCGCGAAGAGGGGGTTTGTTCTGTCTAGAATAGCTGCAGAGTTGTCAAAACACGGGCTTAAGGTATTGTATAGAGTCCTAGGCCGCGATGTTCATACAGTATTACGCACAGTGGAGAGATATGGAGGGAAGGTGAAAGTTATGAGAGTGGACCCGAGGCCTATTAGCTATTTTGCACATATTAGAAACTTCTACGAGAGTTTGGTGGAGTCAGACGCAGATGTTGTAATTGCCGACGGCGTCGACGTAGAGTTTGTGACGTATGGGAAAAAGGCCTTTGAGATAAATAGATACGAGTTAGAGGAGTTGAGGCGTCTGGGAGTGGCGAATTTTTTAGGGGCTGAGAGAGCTTGGGGCATTAGACACCTCTCTGACGTGTGGATAGATTTAAAGTTAGACAAAGTCTACATACACTCGCCTGGGGGGGTCTTTGTCTGTGACTACCCAGAGGACCCAGAGCTCGTGGTATCGTCGTGCCGCAGACTCTAGACTGTGTAGAGATCGAGGGTAGGGCATACGTCGGGAGATTTATAAGAGTTAGACTGGGGGAGGGGGGCTGTAGAAAAATCCAGTTGTCAAACCGCTACCTCATACTGCCCGGCATGGTGGATATCCACGTCCACTTCAGAGACTGGGGCCTTTCACATAAAGAGACGCTGTGGGGAGGCGCCAAGGCGGCGCTTGCCGGCGGAGTCGTGGCTGTGGGAGATATGCCGAATACAAAGCCCTTCATCCGCACCGCCGAGCTGTATCGAAAGAGGATACATGAGGGCTCACAGCTTCCGGTTGTCTATAGACTACACATGGGCGTCCCCGAGGACTTGGGAGAGTTAGAGGCGGCGGCTCCCCCCACTGTCAAGATCTACCCAGAGGACATAGAGGCCTTCGGCTGGAGTCACATAGAGGCTTTGTTGAAAAAATGTGCTGAGTTGAAATGCTTGGCTGTTTTCCATTGTGAAGACCCCGCCTATTTCGACGGCGTGGAGCGCCCCCCCGAGGCGGAGGCGGCTTGTGTTGAAAAAGTAAAAAAACTAGCTAGGCACACCGGGGCCGCTGTGCATTTAACACACGTCACTCTGCCCGAGACAGTTGAGGCGGCTAGGGGGTGGGCCACTGTGGATGTGACTCCTCACCATTTATTACTAGATAGAGAAAACTGCCGCGACTTTTTGTGTTTTGTAAATCCACGCCTTAGAGACCCCCAGACTAGGAAGAGACTGCTGGCTTTATTCGCCGCCGGCTATGTAGATATATACGCCACAGACCACGCGCCCCACACTCTAGAGGAGAAGAAAAATCTTGCTCCGGGCATTTGTAATATCGAAGTGGCGCTCAGCGTTCTTTTAACTATGTGGAAGAGGGGGATTTTAACACTCGGCGACGTGTTGAGGCTATACCACTTCAGACCTGCTAGACTCTTACGCGTAGATGTGGACATCTGGAGGGGGTACTACACAGTAGTGAAGCTAGAGGAGTTTCAAGTACGGGGCGGGGACTTCGCAGGTAGTTGTAAATTCACCCCCTTTGAGAGACGTAGCCTATATGGACGGGTGGTGGCCACGGCAGTGGGGGGTAGGCTATTCACTGAGTTTTTTACCTAGTCTAAAAACTGTGTTTAGAACCACTTCGTTGGGGCCTTCGTATATCTCTGTGGCCTTAGCGTCTCTATACAACATCTCTATCTTAGAGTCTGTGGAGTACCCATAGGCCCCCATTATCTGCATGGCGGCTCGAGTGGCGTCTACAGCTAGTCTAGAGCCTAGGAATTTTGAAATCTGGGCGTAGAGGGGGAATTGTCTATCTCCCACGTCTTTAAAATAAGCGGTGGCGTAGACGACCCACCGGAGGGCCTCTCTCTGCGCTAGTATCGCGGCGAGTTGGTGTTGAACAGCTTGAATGTTGGCTAAGACAGTCCCGAAGGCTCTGCGTCTCTCTGCGTAGGCGTAGGCCTCTGCGTAGGCTCTCTCCACTATACCAAGCCCAATGGCGCCTACAGACATACGGCCGTTGTTTATGACGTCTAAAGCCACTCCAAACCCCTTGTCTACTCCGCCTAGTACTTCGTCGTCTCCCACTACGCAGTTGTCTATCTTCACCTCCGCTGTGCCGGTGCCTCTCATCCCCATGACGCCGATGGGCGACGTCTCTATACAACTCCCCCTCTCTAGTAGAAAGAGAGTAATCCTCCTCTCGCCGGGGGGGCCAGTCCTCGCGGCTACGATATAGCCATCTGCGTATAGACCAGAAGTAATCCACGTCTTCACGCCGTTTAACACCCACTCTCCGCCCCGCCTTTCAGCCCTCGTCTCTATAGAAGAGATGTCGGAGCCGCAGCAGGGCTCAGACAGTGCAAAAGACAAAACTCTGTCCCCCCTACCCACTTGTGGGAGCCATCTCTCTTTGACAAATTCGCCGCCGTAGTGGAGTAATAAATAGGCCGCCATGGCGCCTTGGACTTCGGCCACTGTGGCCAGCGAGGGGCTAGACTTAGCCAACTCCTCTATGATTAACACCTCGCTTCTAAAGTCCAGTCCGGCGCCGCCGTACTCGGGGGGGAGGTGAGGCGCGGGCATTTGTAGCCTCCCTAGCTCTCTCAAAAGTTCTTTTGGAAATAGCCCCCTGTCTATCTCTCTAGAGACGGGCTCTACGTACCTCTCTACAAACTCAGCCGCTGTCTTTTTTACATATTGATGAACTTCTTGGAGTAACATGTCTATTTTGCACCTATCAAGATTTAAATCTAAGGCCTATGATAGGCGATGCAGTGCCCCTCGGCGGTGGTTATTGGGGGTAGGAGAGTGGAGTTAGTCAACTGTAGGCCTAGGAGACAAGAGGAGTGGAGCGTCGAGTTGGCTAAACTCATCGCAGAGATAAACGGCGTGAAGACCACGCCGGCTGTACTCAAGGTAGTTGAGTACGTGAGGAATTTTTGGCTAAGTCACGGAGTCTGTCCCCCCCTCTCGGTAGTAGAAGAAGAGACTGGGGTAGACAAGAGAGAACTAGCCGCCTTGGGTAGCTACGACGTATTGTGTATATTGGCGGGGGCGGAGCCTCCCAGCGGCTGTCTATCTCACGTGCTCTCTTCAGTCTAGAGCTCTATATAACAACTCCACTACTCCCAACACCTCGGCGTCTATTTTAAGTTCTCTAAACACTCTCTTGAGCTGTGCTTTACACGTGGCGCATGGTCTGACGGCGGTGCCGAAGTCTCGGCCGTAGGCGCGTGACCAAAACTCCACTGCCGTTTTTAACATCTCCGGAGCAATTAAGCCGCCGCCTCCTAGACAACAGAGAGACTCTCTGGGGTTTTTCCACAACTCTACGAAATCACCCACGACTCTCTTAAGTATTAACCTGGGCTCGTGTATAAGCGGCGTAGAGCCTCTAGAGTAATTACATGGGTCCATATACACCACTGGCTTTTTCACTTCTACTCTCTTGAGTTTGAGATTGTCTAAGTTTTTATAAACTAGTTGATGTATATGTAGAGATGGGTGCTTGGGGGCTACGAATCGGGAGAATATATGCCAGCCGTGGCCGCACTCTCCAAATACAACAACTCTCGGCCTTATCTCTTCAATCTGTCTTAGATACATGTCTACAATTGTGTACATATGCCGCTGGGATAGAAAATAGCCGTAGTTAGCTGTATCTGGCAGGTGTAGACTAATCACTACTTGCATCCCCAATCTATTTAACACATATACATAGCCGCGGAGCGCTTCGTTGTATTCAAATATGTCAGAAGAAGAGGGGAATAACAACGCCGTGTTCACCCCCGGCTTTCTCTCTACTTCGTCTAAGACGTCGAGATATCTGCCGTCGTGGTATACCAACACGTCAGGCCGGCGGCCTTTTTCATACTCAATTCTCTTCAAGACAGTTTTTAGAGTGATTTTCGCCACATGTGGAGACATCCCCACGTTGTTTCCCCACTTTATGAAATTAGACACTATCTTCTCCACGTAGGGCACGGGACGCCCCACCTCTGTTAGCCAACTCCTCATCTGCCTCGTCACCTCAGCTACGTCTAGACCCAGGGGGCAGAAGTATGAACACCTCTTACATAGTGTACATTTTGAAAAACTGTCGTAGAGTTCTTCTACAGCTGCTGACCCCCTGACGAGCTCTAGGCGGCCCATGGGGGAGTTTTTAAAATCCCCCGTGGCTATGTAAGAGGGACATATCTCTACACAATTTCTACAACGGACAC
>CAMLLK010000119.1 GCA_946480885.1 uncultured Thermoproteales archaeon | reverse complement strand
AAACTGGCAGACAACTCGTCAACTAAATAGACTTCTTTACACCCCACCGCGGCGGTGGCTTTTTTCACATCTACATACGGAGACGAACCTATATGTATGTCAAGACTAGTAGCCTCTCTTAATATCTCTTCTACAGTCTTTATATCTACCACTGCGTGTAGTATAGGCTCGCCCCTCCACACGTAGACAAGTCCATTTTTCGAAGTGCCCAAATCTACGCCTAGTTTGCCCCCTCCTAAGATTTTTGGGATAGTGGTGAACAACTCTTTTGCCACACAGATATAGTCGCCGCAGTTCAACACGACGTCTCCTTTTTCTCTAAGCCCCCCGTCTACAATAGTTATGTCGCCTCTCTCGAATAAAGATATGTTAAACGTCACTCTTCTTACAGTCTCGTAGATACTCCTACGCCCTATGTATCCGAGCTTCAACAAGTATAGAAAAATAGATAAATATAAACCTATGGCCAGATGTGAAATTAATCAAAGCGCTTAAGGGTAAACTCATGGGGAGGCCGTTGGCCATGTGTGACATAGGTGACGTAGATGGAATAGCCTCTGCCGCCTTGTTTAAGAGAAAGTATCCAAACGGTGTGGTGATCTTAATGGGGCCTAACGACGTGAAGAAGTGGTGGGTTAGACTTATCACGTGGGACTTTGTGGCTGACCTCCCGTGCCCCGGCAAGGCAAAGATAAGGGCTGACCACCATAAGACAAACAAGCCTTGTGCTAAAGAGGAGTTCTACGACCCTGAGGCGCCCGCCTCTGCTGTGTTAGCCGCTAAGGCTCTGGGTCTAGAGGAGGATTACGTGGCGAAAGAGCTCGTAGAGGCGGCTGTACAGACAGACATGGCGAATGTGACAGACCCGAAGATTAGACTGTTAGATCTAGCTATTAGATATGCAAAAGACGGCGAGAGGTATATAGCTGTGGAGCTCTTGGCGGCGAGGGGACTTGCCGCTTTGGAAGAAGAGCCTCTGAAGTCTATGTCCCAGAGAGGAGTAGAAAGAGATGAATTAGTGAAAAAAATCGCCGAGTCCATCCCCCCCACGGAGAGGCTTTTTATATACAGCCCAGTGAGGTTGGGCATCTCGTATAGAGTGCTTGTTATTGAGCTTGAGAAAAAAGGCGCGAAGTTTGTAAACATATTAGTAAGAAGAGGCCTGCGGACGTTTCGACTATACTGCGGCGCACATCGCGACAGTGCCTACGACTGCACCGCCGTTGCTGCAAAACTAGGGGGAGGGGGACATAAATACGCGTCTGGAGCCTTGGCGAAAGGCCCCATCACAGACCCCACTAGGCCTTTGAAAACTCTAATAGATCTCTTAAAGCCTGAGGTAGTCTATTCACTTGGCGACTGTAGAGATATAAATACCCACTGCGTATCTATACAAGTGATGAATAGAGGTTCAGGCGATGTATGAACGACCTTCAGCGGCACTGAATAGATATAACATGAAGTTGTGTTGAGTATATGTGTGGAATCTTTGGCATTGTATACCTACGCCCCCCCGTGAGGCCGCTTGGAGAAGTTTTGAGAAAAGCGCTCGAGCGGTTGGAGTACAGAGGCTACGACTCTGCCGGCGTTGTGGTGGCTACAGAGAGAGAAATTATTGTAAAGAAAGACGCCGGGAAGGTGGCCGAAGTTGTGTCTAAATACGGGTTTGATAAACTCCATGGGGTGTGCGGCCTGGCGCATACGAGATGGGCAACGCACGGCAGACCTGATAAACACAACGCCCACCCACACGTAGATTGCCGCGGCTCTATCGCAGTAGTTCACAACGGGATTATTGAAAACTACGCAGAGTTAAAAGAGGAATTGTCTAGACGGGGGCATAGATTTGCCTCAGAGACAGATACCGAGGTGGTGGCCCACCTCGTCGAAGAATATAAAAGACAGGGCTTAGACACATTTACGGCGTTTAAAAAAGCCATTTCTAGAATTAAAGGAGCCTACGCCATTGCGTTAATAGACGTAGAGACTCCCCAAGTTATATACTTCGCAAGGTATCTATCGCCTCTTGTTATCGGAGTGGGAGACGGCTTTAATATTGTGGCCAGCGACATTCCCACAATTTTAGACTACACAAAGAGAGTAATTGCTATAAAAGATGGAGAATATGGATATATAACTCCCACAGACGTCTATATAGAAGTTGACGGAGTATTTCAAAACCCGTGGGATAGACTTGAGGAAATTCCATGGGAGGCAGAGGCGGCGTCTAAGGGGGGGTATCCACACTTTATGCTTAAAGAAATATACGAACAGCCGGAGTCTTTAGCTAGCACTGTGGCTGGTATAGAGTGGAGAGTGTTAGAGAATGTAGCACATGCACTACTATCGGCGAGGAATATATACATAGTGGGGGCCGGCTCTTCACACCACGCAGGTTTGACATTGGCGACGTGGCTCCCCAAGATTAAAATCACAGCAATTCCCATCGTGGCGTCTGAACACATGCTCTACGAGCCGCTCTACGATAGAGAAGACGTGGCCATCGCGATTTCACAATCTGGAGAGACTATAGACACAATCAAAGCTGCGAAAACTATGCGCGAGAGAGGAGTTAAGGTAATAGCAGTGACAAACGTCGTGGGGAGTACTTTAACAAGAGAAAGCGACTTAGTTGTGTACACACGTGCAGGGCCTGAGATAGGAGTAGCCGCCACCAAGACTTTTACTACACAAGTAGCCACTCTGTCTGCAATATACATAGCTATCCTTCGCGTATTGGGCTACGACGTGTCGACAGTTGAGAACGAGTTGAAGAGACTTCCAGACATAGTTAGAAAAACTATTGAAAACACTGCCGGCTTAGTAAAAGACCTATCTAAAAGAATTAAGAATAGACATAGTTTATATTACCTAGGCCGCGGGGCCGCTGTGCCTGTGGCTTTAGAGGGAGCGTTGAAGTTAAAAGAAGTGGCGTATATACACGCAGAGGCGTACCCAGCGGGTGAGTCAAAACACGGCCCCATCGCCCTAGTAGAAGAGGGATTTCCCACAGTGTTTATATTCTCAGACCCGTCTACGAGAGAGAAGACTCTTAGCAACGTGGCAGAGATGAAAGCAAGGGGGGCTTATACAATAGGCGTGGTTCCAGGTGGCGACTTAGAGAAAAAAGTAGACTGGGCAGTGCCTATGCCCGACGTGGGAGAGCTCATAGCGCCTGTCGTCTACGTAATTCCTCTACAACTACTGGCCTACTTCACAGCTGTGGAAAAAGGCCTCGACCCAGACAAGCCTAGAAATCTCGCCAAAACAGTCACAGTGGAGTGATATGAAAATCGCGCCGTTGGTGTTGGCAGGTGGGAAGCCCGGAGCGTTTGAAAAAATCACTGGTCACTTGCCCAAGACTTATATATATGTATATGGAAAGAGACTGTTTCAATACGCTGCAGATACACTTGCAGAGTATTTCAAAAAAATATACGTCGTGGCGCCCGTTCCAGAGGAGGGGAACTACATCTATATAGAAGAGAGGGGAGAGGGGATAGAAAAGGCTTTGGCAGCCGCCGACAGCTACATTGAGTCTGAGAGCCATGTCTTACTCACGTACGGAGATGTATACGTAGAGGCGGCGGCCTATAGAGATGTTGTAGAGGCAGTTATCTCAATGGGCGCAGACGGCGCAGTTTTAGCAGTGCCTAGAAAATTCACACTGGGCTACGGCGTAGTGCGGACGGGGTCGGGACAGACCTTTGCCGGCTTCGGAGGCGAGGGGCAGTGGATTTTTGGCGGCGTGGCTCTCCTCCCTAGAGAGGTGATAAAGCTGGTGGCTAAGCTATCTATATACGAGGCGTTGAACGAATTGGCTAGAGTAAAGAAGATAGTGGTAGTGCCGTGGGGAGGGGTTTGGCACGACGTAAACCACCCAGAGGACCTCCTCCAGTTGTTAGAACACCTAGCACCTGCCTATTCTAAAATCGCCAAAGGCGCTAAGATAAGCCCAACAGCAGTTCTAGAAGGCCCAGTGGTCGTAGAGGAGGGGGCAGAGGTTGACCACTACGCCGTGTTGAAAGGACCTGTTTACATAGGCAGAGAGGTTTTTATAGGCAGCCACGCCTTTGTTAGAAATTACACAGACGTCGAGGCGGAGACAGTAGTCGGGAGCTCTGTAGAGATTAGCCATAGTCTAATCGGCCGCGAGGCCCACATTGGACGCGGTTCGTATATTTCATACAGCGTAGTGGGCGAGGGCGCAGTGCTAGAGCCTCACGTGGTGACTAAGTCAGTCTTAAGAATACGTAGAGATAGGCTAGAGCCTGTTGAAGTCAGAGGCAAAGTCTTCTACAAACTAGGGGCTTTAATCCCCAAGGGGGCTAGAGTGACCGCAGGCTCAGTACTAGAGCCTGGATACGGATTCTAAGTCAAAAAATACTAGACTGTCTAAAAAATAGGGTGGTTTAG
>CAMLLK010000118.1 GCA_946480885.1 uncultured Thermoproteales archaeon | reverse complement strand
TTGGTCATAAAATTAGTCTCATTGGAAATCTAACTTCTAGATATTGAAGATAGAAGACGCGTCGAAGAAGATTTTAAAAAAGGCAGGCTGGACGTAGTAATTTCTACGCCAACTTTAGAAATAGGGATAGACATCGGCGACGTAGACGCAGCGATATTAGCCTCAATCCCCCCCTCTTTCAACCGCTACCTCCAGAGAGTGGGGAGAGTGGGGAGGAGGGGGCAGACCGGCTACGCTGTGCAGATTCTGGGCAACGACCCCATATCTCAATACTATAGGAACTACCCCCATGAGTTTTTTTCAAGGGCGCCGGAGCCGCTAGGCTTTGAAAAAGAGAATACAGACATAGCAAAACTCCACATATTAGCTGCGACTTTAGACAAGTCCTGGGGGATAGAGGAGCTTTCGCCATTTGAATACGAGATTGTTCGAGACCTCTTGAAACGCGGCCTTGTGAAGAGAGTTGGGAAGTTTCTAAAAATCACGCCAGAGGGCCGCACAGTATTAAAAACTCTAAGTCTAAGAGGCTCTCCTCACGTAGTCAAGATTAAAACAAAAGGCGGCGAGGTTATTGGAGAAAGAGAGCTGCCTCTGGCATTGTATGAATTACACCCAGAGGCCATATATATGCACGGAGGGAGGACCTACGTCTCGAAGTCTCTAGACCTAGATAGAAAAGTCGCCGTGGTTGAAGAAGTAGACGCAGAGGACTTAGTCACGCAGCCTCTAGAGGATATGGAGCCTGAGCTATTAGAGATCTACGAGACAGGCGAAAGATACGGAGTCAAATACCAATACGGAAAACTGAAGATTAGAATAACTGTCTTCGGCTACGCACTAAAGCGCTTCACAACAGACGAAACGTTGGGCGAGTATTTAATAGAGCCCCTCTCTTATGAATTTATCACACGAGGCTCTGTGTTGTATATGCCATACCTACGCTTTAGCGAAAACGATGCAGTGGATTGGGAGGCTAGGGCTAAGGGTTATCACGCCGCCGAACATGTTTTGATATCTGCAGCAGAGATAGCGCTAGGCGCTTCGAAGACCGACATGGGAGGCATAAGTTACCCAAACGGTGTGATTGTGCTTTATGATTCAACTGTGGGAGGCAACGGCACAACTAAACTACTTCTCCAAAATTTCCATAGAGTAGTCGAAGTGGCCTATAAAGTAGTGACTGGATGCGACTGTTTCGACGGATGTCCAAAATGCGTCTTCTCGCCATATTGCGGCAATAATAACAAAATGCTGTCTCGAAGAAACGCAGCTAGAGTCCTGGCGGCAGTACTACAAGGTGAGGCCAAACCCACTGCAACGGGAATACCTAAAGAGAGAGGACTGGTTTAGAGAAATAGTTAAGAAATAGAGACTAGCCCCTCTTCGTCTATCTGTTCTACTCCTCTGCCCTGTCTCACATCTCTAACCTTGTGTGTATGCTTTAAATCCATCGCTGCAGGCATAGCAGTCTCGGGTACGTATAAGACTACATCGAGAGGAGCCGCTAGACTAATACCCTTTCTATTCTTATAACGCCAGATGGCGCTGTTGATTTTCTTAACTAAGTTAAACAATTCATAGTCGCCCCGCCAGTCCTCCGATGGGTCTTCCAGCGACTCGTTGTGTATAGACCTCCCGTATGCATATCTCCACACTTTATCTGTCACAAATGGCATAATGGGGGCTATTAGTTTGAAACTATACTTCCACACGGTATAGAGCGTCCAAACTGCAGCGTTTTGCTCTTCCTTTGAGAAGACGCCATCGCGGTTGTAAGCCCTCGACTTAACTAGTTCAATATAATGGTCTGCAAAGTCGTGCCAAATAAATTCGTAAAGCAGATGGACAGGTTCGTATACGTCGAAATCTTCATAAGCCTTTATCACTCTAGACGCTGTATGGTAGAGCTTCGCCAGAATAGCTCTGTCCACTGCTGTGAGCAGCGGCTTTGCGGCGGGTTCTTCAAAAGAGAGCACAAACCGGGATATATTCCACAACTTTGTGACAAACTCTTTACCTTCTTTTATTACATTCTCATTATATCTATAGTCGCTGCCCAGCCTTCCAGCTGCCGCTGCCCAGAACCTCACTGCGTCTGCGCCGTATTTCTCCACCGGCGCTAATAAATCTATTACATTGCCCTTAGATTTGTGCATGGCCTCTCCTCTCTCGTCTAGCCCCATTCCGTTAATTCTTACATATTTAAAGGGAATGTCGCCGTGTAGGAGATATGCCCTTAGTAATGAATAATATAACCACGTCCTTATGATATCATAGCCCTGTGGCCTCATTATAGAATGCGGATAGACTTTGTCGAATACATTAAATCTCTTTGTAAAGCCTGATGCATACATCCAAGATATAGAGGAGTCAAACCAAGTGTCAAACACCCTAGCATCGCCTTGAATTTCGCCGTCAACACAAGCGTTTTTAACTTCCTCTGGCGGCTGGTCGATCCAAGGTCTGTAGTACCTCCCCCCTTTGGGGACTATGGGCATCTTGCTGCCGTCGCGTTTAACACACCACCACAGAGGTATCTCAGTGGCGTAGTAACGTCGACGTGACACAGGCCAGTCAAGTTCTAGAGATTTTATCCAATCTATTAACATCTGACGATACTCAGGAGGCTTAAACTCCATCTTTGCCGCCAGCTCTATCAACTTCTCCTTCAACTCTACTTGTTTGACAAACAACTCTCTCGTAACAATAATTTCAATAGGCGTCTTACAACGCCAACACACCGGCACGTTGTGGACAAGCCTCTCTTGTTTAATTAACAACCCATCTTTCTTCAAATCTGCGATTATCCTCTCCCTAGCCTCTCTAACGTTTAAACCGGCGTATCTACCTGTCTTAATCCTCCCGCCTTCGTCTATTATAATCCTCACTGGGAGTTTCAACTCGTTGACTATCATCAAGTCTCTTGTATCGCCGAAAGTGGAAATCATAACGAGGCCTGTGCCGTATTTAGGGTTGGCAGCCCTATGGGGTAAAATCGGCACGACTTGCCCCTCGGGCGGCACTACGGCGTGTAGACCGTTGAGTTTTTTATATCTCTCGTCATCTGGGTGGAATATCACAGCGACTGTGGCGGGCAGGAGCTCTGGCCTGGTGGTAGCTATGATGATGTCTTCGCCAGTCTCTTTAACTTTAAACACTATATAGTTTAAGTATGTCTCTTCCTCCTTATACTCCATCTCGGGCTCAGCTAATGCTGTCTTACAACGGGGACACCAAGGCGTCGGCCTCTCTGCCTCATATATAAAACCTCTGTGCCACAAGTCTATAAACGTTTTCTGAGTCATCTGTCTATACTCCTCGCTGTCTGTTCCATTTGGCCAATAGTCAAATGACAAACCCCACCTCCTTAGCGATTGTACAAATTCTTTTTCATAACTATCTAACTCTTCTTTACACATTTTTAAGAATTTATCCCTCGGCACTTCATGAGCAATTATGTTGTACTTCTTTTCGACTTGTACTTCAATTGGAAGTCCATTTCTGTCTAAATAAAATGGGAATATGACATCTACCCCCCTCATTCTGAGAAAACGAGCTATCATGTCGAAATGTGCATACGACGCCGTTTGGCCTATGTGTGGCCTATTACTAGAGAGGTAAGGCGGCGGCGTGTCAATTACAAATATAGGTCTGTTTCCAGAAATTTTAGTCGTAAAGAGGCCTTCCTCCTCCCATGTCTTAATTAATTCCTCTTCCCATTTTATATCCCATCGAGTTGGCAAATTTTTCAACACAGTGTTAGATTATAGACTCTTTTTTAAGTTGTTACGATTTGCAATAAAGATTTAAATATTATACATGATCCCCCATAATGCTTAATCGTGAAATCTACCTCATAGCCAATAGTTCTGATGCTAGGCTGGGCGAGTTTCTAATTGAATTAAACTTCGACCAGCCTGGCATTTTAGCTACTTTGTCAAATATTTTTGCAGAACACGACATCAATATTATCAACATAGCCATTGATGCACAACGTAGAAATTTACACTTTATAGTTGACTTAACGACTGTTTCAGAAGACCAAATTAGGGAAATTACTAAACAACTTCAAATGTTTGCATTTGTAAGAAAGGCAAGATATAGAGTTTCAAACACTACCGTCTTTGTCCCACGTTGGATTTTACATGTAGTTAATGGAAAACCTACGTTAGCAGTAGAAAAAGAGTTAGCAAATCTATTGACTCAGCCTTTAAAACTAGCTGAAGAATTAGCAAAAAGAGATGTAAAAACATTAAAGGAAGTTATAACATTGTTAAATACCTCTGTTTTAGAAGAGGTGTTGTACATAGCACAGTTGAGAGGATTAGCGGTTGTAGAAAACACAGCTGTGAAAAATGGAAAGCTACATGCTAGACTGTGTAATTTAATTTACCCGCTATCTAAAGTCTATATTGAGACAATGTTAAAAGAATTTGGTCTTCATTATACAATTACTGAAGATAGTAAT
>CAMLLK010000117.1 GCA_946480885.1 uncultured Thermoproteales archaeon | reverse complement strand
GTAAAAAGGAGAGAAGTCCAGAGGACAGAGCTAGAGGCTACAGTTAAGAAGCTAGTAGACTTTGCAGTAATTGAGCCGACGTCTCTAGACCCCGCTGGGATTGTTCCAAAGTTTAAACACATTTTAAACACATACGTAGACACTTACGAACACGAGATTAAGAAAATAGTAGACGACGGCGTCACTGTGAAGAACTTAGCCACTGCGGTGGAGGCTTTGAGATATATGAACTTTATATACAAAGTAGTAGACCACTACTACAAGACGGCTAGAAAATACAAAGCGTTCTATCTAGTAATTCAACTATCAATGCTCCTGCCCCTGTTGAAAGAACTCACAGATACAGTAAACGAAGCAGTTAATTCATTCATAAAGGGGGTGCCCATAGGAGATAGCGCAGGCCCTATGGTGGCCTACAATATCTTAAATAAATGTAAAGACGTGACGTACTACGACGGAGTTAAAGACACAGTAGTGGCGCAGTGCCACTACGAGGGGAGGAGGCTCTACGTCATAAAGGCCAAGGGCCCCGGCAGCACAGTGGGCAGGCTAGACGAGGCTGTGAACTACGTCTTCGAGACTCTACAAATCCGCCCCAAGTACATAGTCACAATCGACGCGGCGTTGAGACTAGAGGGAGAGAAGACGGGAGAAGTGGCGGAGGGGATAGGGGTCGCCATTGGAGGCGTCGGAGTGGAGAAATTCAACATAGAGACATACGCCACAAAGTACGGCATCCCACTATACGCCTTTTTGATAAAAATGAGGCAATCAGAGGCGTTGAGTACAATGACTAAAGAAATCTACAACGCCGTGGAGCAGACTACGAAAAGAGTAGAGGAGTTTATTCTAAAAAACGTCGAGCAAGGAGAGACTGTCTTAATTATCGGAGTGGGGAATACAGTAGGCGTGGCGGAGCCCTACACAACAGCGGCGGCGGTAGAGAAAACCGCCGCGGCGTAACAGATATCTTTTTATAACTACGAGATAAGTACTCTATGAGGCTAAAGGCGCCTTTTCTACGCATTATCCTCCGCAATACCTATATGGAGCTGGAGTTTGAAAACGTCGCAATTTTTGCAGAGTCTAGAGGGAGGAAACTCTACGCAGAGCTATATATCAACGACGTGGGTTATATATATGAAAGAGGCAAGTGGGCTGTATACGACAACGAGGGGAACCCCAGAGGGATGACGCCAGAGGACGCGGCGCAGTTACAAAAACTAGCCAAGAGGCTATCCACTCTACCAAAGTACCCAGTGTTGGAGTTATTAATAAAGGCGCTACAAAAGGCAGGAGAATAGGCATAATACAGGTAGACCTTTATTAATTAGTACATTTGTTATCCCATGCCTCGGAGCAAAAGTCAAGACAAGATGTCACTCATCAGCGTCCACGTGCCGAAGAAGATGTTAGAAGAACTAGACGAGTTAGTGAGAAGAGGCATATTCCCCAACAGAAGTGAAGCCATTAGAGCCGCTCTAAGAGACCTACTATACAAAGAAGTCTTTAAGGCAAGGCCCCCCAAAGAGGAAGAAAAAGAAGAGATTCCCCTCCCACTTATTAAAGGTAGATAAACTACAAAAATAATTATTTTCGTCTAAACATGCTTATTTTATCTCCAACACTTTACGAAATTTTAAAAAGAGCTCAACAACAGAGACTTCTCGACGACGTGGCTAAAGAGCTAGGCACAGTCCCAGAGAGCCTCATGAGGTACATAGAAGAGGGGAGGAGCCTCGGGGTTTTAGAAATAGAGAAGAAAAAAGCCGAGTATTTAGAACTTACAGAAGAGGGTATGGCCAGGGCCGCCGCCGGCCTCCCCGAATATATCTTATTAAAAAAAGCAGTCTGTAGCGGGGGGAGGTGTGTAGTAGAGCTAGGAGGCCCAGAGGTAGACATCGCCCTCGCCAATTTAGCAAAATACGGCCTGAGGCCTAGAGGCGGCGTCTTAGAGATCGACGAGCCTACGTACATGTCCATATTGGCGAAACTAGAGGAGAAACAACGGGCTTTGTCTAACTTAGACTCGGCGCCCCCCGAGATTGTGCAAGAGTTTATAAAGAGGCGATTAGTTAAAAAAATAGAGAAGACCTTGATATATATAAAGGCAGCTGTCGATCTGAATTCTGTAAAGCCGTCGGAGTTTAAAACGGCGTTGACTACGGAGGATATATCCACCGGCAGGTGGAGACAATACGTCTTAAAGCCCTTCGACCTCTCAATAGAGCCGCCCGAGGTCCCCTCACCCGTCCCCCACTTCTTTAACGAATTTCTCAACTATGTAAGAGAGGTGATGGTGGGGCTGGGGTTTGAAGAAGTGAGAGGCCCAGTCTTAGAGCTAGAGTTTTGGAATTTTGACGCCTTGTTCCAAGCCCAAGACCACCCGGCGAGAGAAGTCCACGACACCTTCTACGCCAAGTGGGACGGCGAGGTGGAGACCCCCCCGCCCCACCTCTTAGAGTCCGTAGGCAAGACACATGAAGAAAAGTGGAGATACAAGTGGGATTGGAAAAAAGCGCTAAACCTAGTCTTGAGGACGCAGACCACCGCCACTACAATCCGCGCCCTGGCGGAGCGTGGAGAGGGCAACTACAAAGTCTTCACCATAGGCAGAGTCTTCAGGCCGGAGAAACTAGACCCAAAACACAGTATGGAGTTCCACCAACTAGACGGCATAGTTGTGGGCAGAGGCCTCACATTCAAACACCTCCTAGGCCAGTTAGAAGAGATAGCCAAAGCCCTGGGGATGGGCAAAGTGAAGTTTAGACCCGCCTACTTCCCCTTTACATCTCCCTCGGTGGAGGTATACGCCGAACACCCCACCCTAGGCTGGGTGGAGTTCGGAGGCGCCGGCATCTTTAGGCCAGAGGTCACGGAGCCCCTAGGCGTGAGAGAGAGTAGAGTCCTGGCCTGGGGCTGGGGGCTCGATAGAATCGCCATGATACTCCTAGGCATCGACGACATAAGAGAACTATTTACAAAAGATATTGGAAAACTATTAGAATATTACAGTAGATGGACTAAGTACAGAGCCACGACGGGCGCCAGAGGCGAGAAATACCTACTATAATACACACATGAGGGCTCTCTTTCCAGGCAGATTCCAGCCCCCCCACCTAGGCCATGTATACGCCATAAGAGAGATATTGAGAGAGGTTGATGAAGTAGTAGTGGTAATAGGCTCGGCGCAGTTCAACTATATATTGAAAGACCCCTTCACCGCGGGGGAGAGGATCTGGATGTTGAGAGAGGCGCTGAGGGAGGGGGGAGTCGACCTATCTCGAGTAGTCACAATACCCATAGCCAATGTAGAAAACAATCTCGAGTGGATAGGCAGAGTTAAGTCCTACGCCCCACCCTTCCACGTGGTGTACACCGGCAATCAATACGTCGCTCTGTTGTTCAAAGAGGCGGGCTACGAAGTAAGACAGCAGCCACTCTTAGACAGAGATAAATACAACTCTACAAAAATCAGAGAGATGATCCTAAGAGGGGACCCCGCCTGGGAGAACTACGTCCCTAAGTCAGTCGCCTCTATAATAAAACAAATAGGTGGACAGAGGCGTCTGGCAGCAGCCTCCACAGGCGAGGCAGAACCCCACAGGTGGTAGACAAAACACAAAAACGGAAAGACAACGCCCAATACCACGTGTTTAAACAAACCCCAACAGGTAGACAAAGCGCGTCTATGAGCTCCAGCGCTTGAGATTAACTACACATTTACATATTTGACTACTATTTCTCATAAATATGGAACAATATATTTTTAGATATATCGGAGATATTACATGGCGGGCCAAATACCAGAGGACTTGGCCAAGGTGTTAAAACCCCTAGAGGGGGGCCCCTGGCCGAGCCACGTTGACGAGCTTAAAAAGACGAGGTACCCCCTCGAGGCCTACGCCGCGGGCCTCGCGGCTAGGAAGACAATGTGGGCCGCCGGCTCTGCCAAAATCCGCTACGTCTACACGGGGTTTATCGCCAGGAGGACTAGAGACGGGAAGATCTCTGAGCTACATTTCAGAGTGTGGCAGCCATCTGGCTATCTATACTCTACAGAAAAGTTGAAGAAGTTGGTAGACTTTGCAGATAAATACGGCCTGGGCTTAATTGAACTAGCCGGCCAGCAGGGCATGATGATAATATCTATCCAGCCAGAGCTGGCGGATGAAGCAGTTGACTATTTGAGAAACGTCGTGGGGACAGACGTAGGCGCCACTGGGGACACTATTAGAGAAATCGCAGCTTGTATAGGCCCGGCGCTTTGTGAATTCTCACTATACGACACACTGGAGGCCAGAGACAAATTCTTGACACACCCCAAGATATATGAGTGGATGTCTAACCAACTATTCCCATTTAAATTCAAAGCGAAGTTCTCCGGCTGTCCCTTCGACTGCACAAGAGCTGTGCACAGAGCAGACTTCGGCTTCATTGGCGTCTGGGAGGGCGCTCCCGATGTGGATTTAGAGTTGTTTAGAAAGAAGG
>CAMLLK010000116.1 GCA_946480885.1 uncultured Thermoproteales archaeon | reverse complement strand
TCTCAAAGGGCCTTGGAAACACAACACATCTCCCACAGCCGCCGTTCCCTCCGCCACGGCCTTCGTCACTCTAAAACCTAACAGTTTTAAAAACTCTGCCGCCTCCTCTACCCCCGCCGCCACGGCAGCTTTTCTAAATACTACACACGCCTCAATTTCTTCAAGCGGCAGCGCCGCCGCTGAGTAGTCCAGGAGGGGGATGTCTCTCCTCAACTCCTCAAGTAGTTGGTATGCGAAGAGCCTCGCCTCTATCATACAAACTGAAACATTTTCTCAATAGCCGCCCTGGCCCTCTCCGCCACGTCTCTAGGCACGTTGACTAAATACACCTCGTCTCTCAACGACTTGTACACTTTCTCAAGAGTAATCAACTTCATATATTCACACACTGCGTCCTCCGCGGCGGGGATGTACTCCTTCCCGGGGGCTTCTTTAGCCATTCTGTATATTATCCCAGTCTCCGTCGCCACTATAAACCTCTTGGCGGGGGACTGCCTCACGTACTTCACCATGCCCTCTGTAGAGAGGAACTTGGCCTCTACCCCCATCCTGGGGAGTTCTAGTAGACAGGCGGTGCCGCAGCCGCACTCTGGGTGTATCAACACCTCTGCGTCTCTATACATCTTAACTTTTGTCAATATCTGAGGGGCGGCTAGTTTTGCATGTACGTGACACTCCCCCTCCCAGATCTCTAACTCTCTGCCGAGCCTCGCCGCGATGTACATGCCGAGGTATTTGTCTGGGAGAAACAAGACAGGTCTATCTCTCGGCAGGGCCTCTATAATTTTTAAACAGTTGGCAGAGGTACATACGTAGTCCGCAAGGGCCTTCACCTCTGCGTAGGTGTTTATATACGCCACCACCACCCCGCCCGGGTTTCTCTCTTTCCAACGCCTAACTCTCTCCACGTCAACAGAGGCGGCTAGGCTACACCCAGCCTCTGGGTCTGGGATCAACACCTTCTTGTCTGGGTTTAAGATCGCGGCGGTTTCGGCCATGAAGTAGACCCCGGCGAAGACTATCATCTTCGCCTTTGTGTCCCTCGCGGCGAGAGAAAGGTTGAGAGAGTCCCCCACGAAGTCCGCCACGTCTTGGACCTCCGGCCTCTGGTAGTTATGCGCTAGAATCACCGCCTCCTTCTCTCTCTTCAATTTCAACACCTCGTCGATCACATAGGCGGGTAGTTTAGTAGTTATAACTTTATATTTGACAAATTTTGACGCATGTCCGGCGGCGTAGGCGTGGGAAAAGACAAATATATGTATAGAAATTTGTAATGTGTGTGTGCCAGAGGTTGAAGCCAGCGAGGAGTTGAAAGAGTGGTTTAAAAAAGTGGGCATAGACGTGAGGCGGGGGGCTTCTGTAAAGGCGGTGTATGGAAGAGATAGAGACATACTCAAGGCGTTGAGAGAAGAAGACAGACCAGTGCTAGGCATCTCCCCGCCCGGCGTCGACGCCAGACTGGCGGCGGCGGATTTAAAAAGACTGCCGTATTTAATAAATTGCGTCAAGGTGAGAGTGCCGAGAATAGCGGCTGAGAATAGAGAGGGGAGGGTAGTGGCCGTGAACGAAGTAGCTCTCCTCGCGGCGTCGCCTGGGGCGTTTGTAAAATATTCGCTATACGTCGACGGCGAGTTTATGTACAACGACCTCGGCGACGGAGTTTTAATAGCCACCCCCCTCGGCTCCACCGCCTACGCATACTCCGCAGGCGGGCCGGTGATAGACCTAAGAGCCAACGTCGTCGAGGTGGTGCCGGTCAACTCAGCCCTGAGGAGGCCGCCACACCTACTCCCCATAGACGCCAGAGTGGAGTTAGTAGACGCCAAGAGTAGAGAAGAGCTAGTGGCGGTGGCGGACGGAGTGTTAAAAATACGCTACGCCAACCCCACCGCCGTGTACCTAGACTCATACGCCACTTTAATAATCGCCAAGAGGAAAAAAGCCGTAGAGACAGCCCCACTCCCCCCAAGCGCCCTCATGGTGAAAAAAATTTTAGAAGAGCTAGGCCCCCTCACAATAGACGAAATAGTTAAACACAGCGGCGTTAAACAGAGGACTGTTAGACACGCCCTCCAGAGGCTAAGAGAGGCGGGCCTTGTAGAAGCCACGGCGGACCCCACCGACCCGAGAAAAAAACTATATAGAATAAGATAGGGCCCCTCTAGACGCCAACTTGGCGACGCCGCGCCACACGTACCAGACGGGTCCAACACGGCTCTGTACAAACCCACTTCTACAAGACAGACGCCGGTTTGAGCCGTCGAGGCGCACGTTAGTTTTATATACCTCACAGCTGTAGACATATGGACTTTCTCCATTTGATTATCCACTTAATTTCAATTATCTTAGACGCGTTTATAAAAATTGAACAAGTGGCGGCGTATAGAAAAGACGGGGGGGTGGTCATATGTTTTATAAACTCTAAGAGAGAGTACATAATCACGGCTGTGGACTTAGGCGGCCGCGTCGTCTTAGCCCATTTCTTAAAAACTAGAGGAGCCGCAGAGCACTTGGGAGATAGAGTGAAAATCCCACGGGGGAAGACGGCGGCAGTGTACATACCCACCCAGGCCGAGGGCGGGGAGGTGGTGGTGTTGGCAGAGCCTAAAGAGATTAAGGTAAAGATGTCACGGGGGAGTTGTCCACATGATTTTTGACCTCTACGCAGAGGAGTACGACGCGTGGTACGACAGACATAGAGACCTCTACCTCTCCGAGCTTGAGGTTGTGAAGTTGGCCAAGTGTAGAGGGGGGGTAGAGCTGGGCGTAGGCACTGGGAGGTTCGCAAAGCCGCTGGGCCTCTACGCGGGGCTGGACCCAAGCGCCGCCATGTTGAAACTAGCGCCGAGAGAGCTAGACTTAGTCCAAGGCGTGGGGGAGGCCGCCCCCTTTCGAGACGGGGCGTATCCATGCGCCTTGGTTGTGGTGACGCTCTGTTTTGTAAAAGACCCCGCCGGCTTGTTGAGAGAAGCCGCCAGAGTGGCCAAGAGAGTGGCTGTGTGTATAGTGCCCAGAGACTCGCCCTGGGGCAGGAGGTATAGAGAACTAGCAGCCGCCGGGCACCGCTTCTACAGCGCCGCTAAGTTCTACACCGTGGCGGAGGTAGTCCAGATGCTAAAAGACGTCGGCGTCGACGCGGCGGAGATATACGCCACTCTATCCTCCCCCCCGACAGAGGCCGCCTACGAGCCCCCGGCGCAAGTGACGGCGGCCGAGGCGGAGAGATACGGCTTCGTCTGTGTGGCGGGTGATGTATATAAACGGCGGAGTTTAGCCACATATGTTAGTGGCGGTGGCGTCTAAAAACCCAAATAAGATAAGAGCCGTCGCCGCGGCCTACGCCATGTTTGGAATCCCCGCAGTAGTCAAGCCAGTGGAGAAGCCGCCGGGCATACCGCCGCAGCCAGTTGGGCTAGACAAAGTGGCCGCGGGGGCGGCGGCGAGGGCAATACACGCGCAGAGAGCCGCCGGGGCGGAGCACGGAGTGGGGATAGAGGCCGGGGCGGTGGAGATAGGCGGGAGACACCTCGACGTGACAATTGCAGCAGTGGCAGACAGAGACGGCGTCGTGACATACGGAGTAGGCCCAGGTTTCCACATACCGACCCTCTTCTTAAGAGAAGTATTGACAGGTGTAGAGCTAGGCGACGTCGCAGACCGCCTACTAGGGACAAAGGCCATTGGCTATAGACAAGGCCTAGTGGGCCACCTCACGAGGGGGAAAATTACACGGTACCACCTAAACCTAGCCGCAGTGGCCATGGCGCTGATCCCAAGACTCCCATACAACAAAAAACTGTACTAAGTCGACCCCCGCCGCCCGAGGCGCCTGCCCGCCGATAGTAAGGCGCCGAAGTTATTGTCTTGACAAGCGCCTAGCGTAGACCTAGCTGTACACCACTAAGAGCCTCCGTCTCTACGTCTTTCATTAACGAGGTTATACAACAACGCAATAGTCTTCGCCCTCAGTAAGAAAATCTTCTTTACAGTCTCTTCCACCATATCTACTCCATCCGCTCTGCGTGGCGCAAAGGCTTTGTAGTAGGTGTATGTATTCATCTCATTTATCAAACTGTCGTCGCCTAACAACTCCTCTCTTATCTTAGAGAGAGGCGGCGCCGCGCCCAGTATCTTAGCCACCTCGGAGGCTAGGTCTATTATTTTGACCGCGCGCGGTAGGGAAGATTTGTCAAGTCCGTAATGCACCACCTCTTCAATACTTCGGTACCTCTCTAAGATTTCCAACAGGGGTGATCTCTCAGCCTTCTCACGGGAGATTCTGACGTCGAAATTTTCGCCCACGACCGCAACTGCCGCGACGTAGTCGTCGAATCTATCCACTATAGCGATGGGGCGGGCGGGGACTTTGGGCACTTTTTTCCACTCTTCTCCAATCTTGACTTCCGCCACGTTGCATAAATACATGGCGAATTGCCTAGCGTCTTTCCTAACCTCATTGATAAAGCCCACATCTATAAGATTCTCCCG
>CAMLLK010000115.1 GCA_946480885.1 uncultured Thermoproteales archaeon | reverse complement strand
CCCCCCCCCCACCCCCACCAACACTCTTTCCCTACACGACGCTCTTCCGATCTATATAATTATAAACAATTTTCTTGATTAGCCAATATCTATGTTAAGTGTACAAAAATGTACACTAACACTTAACTATTAAGAATTCTTGACGTTCTTCAGACCCGCAGCCGAGTCCAGCTAAAACTCCACGTATAGTTTCTTTCACTTGTACATCGTTTATTCTAAACATGTCTGGACCTACTTTATACACCCCCAAGATCTGGGGGCCAATCTTAGCTAGTACTTCAAGAAATTCGCGGGGGGTGTAGTACGCCCTTAGTAAAACACCCGCCTTCTGACCATTTTCAAAACCAGAACGGCCCGGGCCTATGCTTCTAGCAATTCTACATATGTGTAACATATCCACTGGGTCGAGTCCATGGTCTATGGCGTCTATCACCGCCGTCAGCACAGCCCTAATAACCTCACTAGGTTTACGGCCAGTCTTTCTAACTTTGTGTGAAAACTCGTCGGCGAGAGGTCTCTCCACAGCTAATCTTGAATATTTCTGAGGCATGTACAAAATTGTACATTGAGTATAAAACTTTTAACAGACAATTTCTGCAGTTATGACATTTTCTTCATACGTCGTCTTTACCTCACAGCCGTATTGTCTAATTGCAGATTCTGCAAAAATTCCTAAACACCTCAAAGAGTGGCTCCCCACAGATGTAAAAGCAATACGCCACACATCTCCACTTTTACTATACATAACTCTCGCCACGGGGAACATACTAAGTAGTTGAGTCACCGTCGCCATAAATTCGCCAAATGTTTTAAACTCATCAGCTATAACCTTCCCAAACTTCTCCCCAGTCTCTCTCAGAAAATTCTCTATCTCTACATCGTTACAAATGCCCCACTTCTTGGCGGCCAGTTCTAAGTACGACAACGGCACCGGCACTGCGTCGAGGGCGACTACTTTCTCAACTAGTCTAAAAATCTCCAACGCCCTAGTGGGAGTAATACCTTTTTTCAAAAGCTCTATCGTCAACTTAAGCGCGTCGGAGGTGAGTCTCACTACAGAAAAGCCCTGGCTCTTCGCCAGATTTGAAACTTCTCTAGCCACCTCGCCGTCGACTGGCAGTGTAGAACGGCTCACATATATACAAAAGGCGCATTATAAAACTCTTATTATAAAAAATGTCGAATTTTAAAACACGCCGAGTTAGACAAAAACACTACGGCTTCTTAATTTCAGACATTAGCTCTAGATAGGCCTTTTTCGCCTCTTCTACAGACGTCTCGTCTTCTAAAGTCGTCAC
Organism: uncultured Thermoproteales archaeon; assembly: GCA_946480885.1. The sequence continues at coordinate 3,238 of CAMLLK010000115.1, read as the reverse complement.
GTCGCCGAGAGATGCGCCGGTGGCCACCGCCTTTAATAGACGGCGCATGATTTTACCAGAGCGAGTCTTCGGCAGCTTAGTCACAAAGAATATATGCGCAGGCTCTGCCACCGGCCCAATTGTCCTCCTAACGTGTTCTCTCAATTCTTTCCTAAGCGCCTCAGATGGCTCGAAGCCTTGTCTCAACACGACGTAGGCGATGGGGACCTCGCCTTTTATTGAGTCCGGCACGCCCACCACGGCGGCTTCAGCCACGGCGCTGTGAGACACCAAGGCAGATTCCAACTCATACGTCCCGAGGCGGTGGCCAGCCACTTTAATAACCTCGTCCGCCCTCCCCAACACCCATACATAGCCGTCTTGGTCTTTAATGGCGTAGTCCCCCACGTAGAAGACGCCGGGGAATCTCGACCAGTAGGTCTTTATATAACGCTCCGGGTCTCCCCAGACGCCGTGTAGCATGCCGGGCCAAGGCCTCTTAATTACTAAATACCCCTTAGCCCCCGGCGGCGCCGGATTTCCATTTTCGTCTAAGACGTCCACCTCAAACCCGGGCAGAGGTGGGCCGTTGGTGCCCGGCTTCATTGGGACTAGGTAGAGCCCAGGCGCGTGGCTAACGACGACGCCGCCTGTCTCTGTCATCCACCAAGTAGAGCCGAAGGCAACTTTCTCCCCGCCCAACACTCTATAGGCCCATCTCCACGCCTCTGGGTTAATCGGCTCGCCGACAGAGTGGATAATCCTAAGAGTAGATAAGTCGTGCCGCCTCGGCCACTCTTCGCCGTAGCGCATAAACATCCTAATGGCTGTGGGGGAGGTGTAGAATATCGTCACGCCGTATCTCTCAATTATAGCCCACCACCTATCGGGCTGGGGGAAGTCGGGCGCCCCTTCGTACATCACCTCCGTGGCGCCCATCATCAAAGGCCCAAGCACTACATAGGAGTGGCCAGTGACCCAGCCTATGTCTGCAGTACACCAATAGACGTCGTCGTCTCTTATGTCGAAGACCCACTTCATCGTGGCGTATACGTGGACAGCCCAGCCGCCAGTGTCGTGGACAATGCCCTTGGGCTTCCCAGTGGTGCCAGAGGTGTAGAGTATAAAAGAGGGGTGTTCACTCTCCACAGGCTCGGGCTCTATATACGCGTTGACGGGGACGCCCTGGAGCACCTTGTGCCAGAAGTAGTCTCTGCCGTTGTTCATAGGCACGTCTCTCAGCCCCAGTCTCGACAAGACTATGACGCTCTCGACGCCGCTTGTCTTTTCTAAAGCTGTGTCTACCACCTCCTTCAGCCTCACCACTTTGCCCCTCCTCCAGAAGCCATCTGCTGTAATTACAACTTTAGACTGGGAGTCGTTTATTCTCTCAGCCAAGGCCTCTGAGGAAAAGCCCGAGAAGACTACGCTCGTAATTGCGCCTATCCTCCACGCGGCGAGCATAGCAATAGGCAGCTCTGGGACCATCGGCAAATAGAGAGTTATCCTATCGCCTTTCCTCACGCCAAAGTTACTCTTCAACATATACGCCACTCTATTCACCTCACGGAAGAGGTCGTAGTAAGTCAACTTCCTCCTCTCAGTGGGGTACCCATTCTCATCTACAGGCTCCCCCTCCCACTCGATAGCTACTTTATTCTTACGCCAAGTTTTTACATGGCGATCTACGGCGAGGTAAGATAGATTAAGCCTCCCCCCCACGAACCATTTATAAAACGGCGGGTTTGAGGCGTCTAGCACTTTATCCCATGGCTTAAACCACTCCAACTCCCTGGCCACCCCCTCCCAAAAAGCCTCAATATTCTCCACAGTCTGTCTGTGGAATTTGTAGTAGACATCTATAGGCGTGTGTCTATGCTGCCACCTTTGATTTACTATCCGCTCTTCAAAAGGCAGCTCCGACTCTTTCGTTATAGACATATAGCCGAAAATTTGTAGTAGATAAAAACATTTTCATAATTATAGAAAATGTGATTTTAAATATGTCAACCTAATGCCTTAAATGTATCATTTAGTAAAACATACGCGGTCTCTAACCTACCGGCCCCCTTCCCCTTTACTAAAATCTTATTGACGTCTGTAGAGATCTCTACTGCGTTCATTGTGTAATCCACATGGAGGGGGTCGTCCGGCGGCAGAGCCACTGGCTCCACCACGGCGGCTTTTCTACTCACGTCTAGAGACGCCACGTATCTCGTCACGGGGCCTCTGGGCTCCAGCGGCCTCCTCACCACGTCGCCTAGGGCGATGGAGACCCCCAACGTATTTGCAATTATTACTAACTTCGCCGCGGGGTCTAGGCCCTCTAGATCTAGCCGGGGGTCCGGCTCCAAGATCCCAAGCTCTTTAGCCTCCTCTACAGCTCTGTCGAAGGGGACCCCGTCTTTGTACACCCTAGTCATGACGTAGTTAGTACTGCCGTTTAGAATACCTCTTACGTGAGTCACAACCTGCGGCGCGAGGCCTTTGAGTAAATCCACCAACGGCGTGCCGGCCATAACTGTGGCTTTGTAGTACAGCCTCTTATTCGCCAACTCAGAGAATTTTAAAGCCAGCGGCGCCTTATTCGCCGTCACTACAGAAAGCCCCCTAGCCAGAGCTTTTTTATATAGAGACAACGCAGGCTCGCCGTCTATGTAGTTGGGAGGAGACACGTCTACTACCACTTGGCAGAAGTCCAACGCCTCTTCAACCTCCAATCTCCTACCAACCCCCGACTCGGCCACCGCCCCCCTCGGCTGTTTTAACAAAGTCTTCACCTCCCCCCAGCCCAGCCCCTCTCTACTCCCCACGCCGCCCCTGCTGTCAAAAACTGCACAAAGCCTGTACTGAGTCTTGGCGTATAGAACCTCTGCATAAGTCCTACCCACCCCCCCGAAGCCGTATAACAATATAGACATATAGCGGCGAGATTAAAAACACTAAATACTTTACGCCAACTCTTTCACTACCTCCCCGCCGCAATCTCCTCGGCGGCTTTTAACACTCTCCACACCTCTTCTTCTAGCCACAGCCCCGGGGTCATCGCCAGTAAAGGCGGCGAGCTCCCTCGCCATTCCATCCACATACACAAAGTGGCCACCTCTACTATTAACACACCCGCGTAGACCTCGCCGGGCCTCACCGCCTCGCCTCAACGCCGGCCTCTCCAGACCCTACGTATCTAACCACCAACCGCCCACCTCCCCCATATCTTTACAAAATCCCCGGCCAACCCCACGCCGCCAAAACTAGGCCA
>CAMLLK010000114.1 GCA_946480885.1 uncultured Thermoproteales archaeon | reverse complement strand
AACTTCACATCGGCAGAGGGGGACAGAGTCTCTAAAGCCGCCAAAAGCCTCGCCGCTCTGTCGCGGGCCTCTTGCGACGAGATATTAAACCGGGCCTTGACGTCTAATTCCGCGTCCCCCGCCGTCTGCATCGCCGAGACGTAAAGCTTAAACGCCGCCCCCCTCCTGCTAAAGAACTGCAACAAGTCGCGGGCGTCTTTAACCGTCGTGGCGGATATATACCTCACCCTCTCCCCCGCACCCACCTCGTATTTAGACTTTAATTTTTTACACCTCCCCTTAATGTTCACAACGACAGTCTTCCTATCCCTCGCGCCGTCTTTAAACACGGTCTCAACCTCTAACGAGTAAGTGCCCGGCTCAGTAGGCAGTTCTAACTCGAAGAAGTGGACTTTGCCAGAGGCGTCTTCCTCCCGCTCAATTCCGCCTATTCTATAAGCCACTGAAATTAAGTCGTCGCTCCCCACTACGTCCACTCTAATTTTAGACCCCGGATTCCGCTCGATAGAGGGGGCGGCAACGCCGTCAATTCTCACCTCAATTGCCTTTTGAAGCGTCTCCACTTCTAAATGCCCGTCTGAGAGAAACGGCCACTCGCCCCTCGACGCCAGTAAATCATCCACCGGCTTTTTGACCTCCTCCCCGCTGGGCCTCTTATAGACTATATAATAGCGAGTTGCGTGCGTGGAGAGAGAGGCCATTTGTTTTAAAAAAGCCTCCACGGCCCAGTCCTGTAACTGGCCCCTCCACCTCAGCGGCGCTACGCCTACGTTTTTATCCAAGTGGGGAATCTCGCAGCCAGTTTTAGAAAGCCACACCACCTCCCCGTCCACTTCAAAAAGACAGCTACACCCGGCGCAGTAGCTCCGCACGGCGTCTATAAATTCGTCGAAAGACATGGGGACATGGGGGAGCCCCTCGTTGTTTAAATAAAGGCTCCAGAGATCTCCCAGTTTTTTAAAGCCGTCCCACTCAACCTGGGAGAATACCTTCTCAACTACTTTGCCCACAAGCTCCATTTTCTGCCTAGCCAATTCGCCTAAGTACTCGTCTAGTCTCTTCACCTCCAGCTCATTAAAGCCGGCAATCACCCTCTTCAGCCACATATAAGACACTGTTTTTAACAACGCCGCGGCGCGCTCCTTCCACCGCTCTACTCTCCCTCTCAACATTTGCTCCATCTCGCGCCTGAGCCTGTCCTCTTCAAATGAGAAGAGCTCGGGGAAGTAGTGGTTTAGGTTTAACAAAACCTCCTCTGCCGCCTTGTACAACTGGCCTAGGGCAACGGCGGCCTCTCTAATATTCCTAACTTGGACAAACTTCCTCAACACCTCTTCAACGTCGCGGGGCACGGCGCCTGCGTCGTCGCGCCTTACGTAAAATAAGTTATTGCGCCGCTTCACAATACCGAATTCCGACAAGTCGACAGCCAGGGCGGATTTATCGGCGTCTTCAAGAGCCTTAGACCACTCCTCTCTATTAGTCAACACTACCACTTTGCCAAAGGCCCTTTTCCTATCCCCCACGCCGGAGATATAGACGGCGGAAAAGGGCCCGGCCCTCTCTCTGAGCAGAGACGCCAGCTGGTCCGCCACTACGTCTATGCCGTCTTCATAGGAAAATTTAGACATGGCCTCTCTCAAGGCGTGAGCCTCGTCGCCGATATACCAGTATATATACCTATCGCCGAGTTTCTCCACGTGAAGTCCCACGTCTGAAGCCCGGGCCAGCGCCTCCTTGACGTCCACTGGCCTAATATCTAGCGCGTTGTAACTGCCCAGAATCAGCTCGTCTTCAGTGGGGTACAAGACCGCCGACGGCATTAATCTGCCTATAAAAGAGGCGAGGAGTATATGCCTCAGGACAGAAACCGCCGCCTTAGTGCCAAGCTTCTCCACGTCCTCTTCGTACAGCTTTAACAAGGCGGCCCAGAAATCCGCGTGGGGGCCGCCTATTAAGAGGAGCTCCTCTGGCTCGGGCAGGTGGGCAAAAGTTACCAGCTCGCCCTCAGAGGCCTTTACATACGCCCTCGCAAGCGTCCTGAGCAACTCCCTGGTCAGCTGGACTCTAGTCCGCTCGGCTAGCGACTCATCGGCGAGATCTAAAACGAGTTTTAAAAACACCGGGTTGAAGGGATAGGTCTCCGCCACTTTCCCCTCGAATTCCCTCAACAACTCATCTCTAACAACGCCTTTTAACGGCGCTGTATCCACGCGGCCCGGCTTAAGCCCAGCCCACCTCCTGAAAACAGCCGCTATGTTGCGCACAGTGTCAAGACGTATTCTGATGGCGTTCATCCTCTCCACAGCGCTGAGAGATCTAGAGGACTCCAGAGAGGGGCCACCCTCGGGGAAGAGAGAGTAAGAGACAAAGAGATAGACGCCGCCCACCTCCCCGGCCACTTCAGCCAGCATTTGAATCCACTGGACAAAGCCCGGCTCCTCCTCGAGGTACTGAGTCTCGTCGAACAAAATGACGACAGGCGCCTTCTCCCGTAATACGCGGCGGAGCTCCTCTTTTGTGGAAATAGACCTCAGCCTTTTCTCAAACTCGCCGAGGACGCGGCCGGCGCGGAACACAGCGACGGCGGGAGTTTTAGCCAGGGTAGGCGCCGATATATCCACTCCGTAATCCGCCAAGTGCCTCCTGACGCACTCCCCAGCCCCCTTACATTTCCCGTAAAGCGCCAAGACGTGGAGGACTAGGGCGAGGAAGTGGGACTTGCCGGCGCCAAGGAGGGCGGGGAGGGTGTATATCTGAGACTCCCCAGCCGCCAGCTTCCTGAGGAAGTCCTCTAAGTACTGCCTAAAGGAGGGGGTGACGTATGTAATGCGGAAGAAGGAGTCGGGATCGCAGTACGCCCTGTGCGCCCCCTCCGGGCTCTCCCCTCTGAAGAGGGACTTATACACCTCATATATATCAATGGCGGGGCTTATCTTGCCCTCTGCGAGCAATTTGACATAAGACACAATGAGAAATAAAAACTACTTAAAAACAGTGCCCCCCTACTGCCACCACTCCAAGCCGGCGATAGCTCTTGCCGTCTTTACGTCTACGTCGTCTTCGTCTAGAATCCCGGCCCTGGAGAGCTCCACAAGCGCCTTGGCCAGGGCCGCCGCCTCCTCCCTAGCCTCCTTAGAGCACGTGACTGGGGTCTTCGCCAGGAGGTTTAGCTGGAGCTGGCGCAGGCAGTCAATGGCGGGCGACTTGCCGCGTTGGTGCGCGTAAATTCTGCGTATTTCGTCGACTGTGTCCGCTCTCGGCGCCAGGACCTCAAAGGCCTTGCGCTTAGCCACTCGGGGGCCGCCCGTCTCCACCTCTCTTATCAGCCCCAGCCTCGCCATATCTACGTGAGAGACGCCGGTGGCCCTCTCCACGTGGGCGAGGACGTCGCTGTCCACATACCCCCTCTCGCTCTCCATAATGCGCAGGGCGAGATAGGCGTGGGCCGCCACGTCGCTGATCTTAACGCCGGCTCTCCTTAGGAGGGCCTCAAAGGCTATGGCCACGGCCTGCCTCATGAGGCCTTCGGAGTCGAGCTCCACGCCGGCGAGAGTAACGGGGTAGTGGGCGGTGAGGTATTCAAGCGCGGCCATGTAGGCGTAGACCCACGCAGTTGCTCCGTTCTTCCCGCCCGCGACCTTAAGCCTGCGCTCCATACGCGAGGCCACCTCCTCCACGACCTTCTCCCTATCGGCGGAGAGCTCGAGAGGCCTGGCCTCCCTCCGCCTGCGCCAAACTGAGACGTAGCCTCCCAGCACCGAGGCCTTCCCCCTAGCCACCACGTTCTCCTCGCTCTCCGTCTCCACGGGATACGCGGCGACTAGCTCCAGCCCGTTGACCCGCCACAAGGCGTCCACTAGGGCGGCCCAAGACTCCGGCTTCTTAGCCACGTAGTAAGTAACGAGGATGCCGTCCTCTTTCAGAAACCTCAAGACGTTGGAAAAGGCCTTAGCCAGAAGCTCTCCAAAAGAAGTCTTCAGCCGGAAGTGCTCCCAACGGCCCGCTTCTTCAGACACCTCCCTCGGGGCGAAGATCTGCCACTGCGTCGGTATTTCAAGCCCCAACTCGTCGAAAAACGCCTCGGGCAGAAACCTCGGCCTAAGCGACTCGCCGTCGTTATCGCTAAGCGCCCTCTTCAGCCACACGAAGTAGAAATCGCTGAGCTCGCTATAAGGTACGTCATCTGCATAAGGCGGATCTGTGACGATGACATCAAACTTCTCGTCATCAAGCTTATCCAAAGTAGTGGCGTCGTCAAGTAATACCCTGACCTTACCAGGATTTTCTGAAATTGCAATGCTGAGATAGCCAAGACCTTCAGTTATACTGTTTAATGAGCGAGTAATTGAGCCAGTGATGTTTGCTGTGGGATTCTCATCAATCCAATTCCACGTCATTGCGATACCTCTGAAAGCCATTGTTCGTTTGTTCGTGCCCCATACGACTTCCCAGTGAGTACTAATAGAATTGAAATCTACAAAATTCACAAATGCTATTGCCAGATATGTCGTTACAGCCCCAGCGTGCTTAAACGCCTCGTCTCTGCTCCAGCCTT
>CAMLLK010000113.1 GCA_946480885.1 uncultured Thermoproteales archaeon | reverse complement strand
GCGAGGTATACGCCTTGCGGCAAGTACATGGTGGTGTTCAAGGCTCTTACCTGCATTATTACATCTCTTTCCACCATGATGTAGACAATGGGTACCGGCTCAACCGCTGTGGAGTTAATCACGACATAGGGAAAGCTGTCCCCCGGGCTTAACTCTACGAAGACATAGCTGGAAATATCCGCCGCTCTTAATATGGCTATTAACAACGCCGCCACTACTAGGACTCTTCTAGACAACATGCGTCAAAAAAAACGGATTTATAAATCTTGAGGCGGGAATAGGCTCTGAGGTAAGGGAGTTGGCGCCAAGGAATGAGGAACCGGTTGCCAGAACTTGGAGCTATCTCAAAGGCGCATGGGGCCCTCCCGCGTGCTCTCACCGCCACGTAGTTTACAGGTCGCCGGAAGAAGTCAAGGACTTTCGCTATTCTCACGCCGCTGCCCTTGCCGTAAACATATACCTCAATGACGCTCATAAATATAGCTAGTGCCTACTGCGCTGAGCTGTGGGCTATGGCGTAAAGGTATAGATACCGTCCGTTTCTAATGTCGCCACCTCCGAGGGAGGCGCTTTTCCAACCCCCTATACATTGCCAACCTATCACCGCGCGTATATACGTACATCACATGGCCGCCCATTAGCCCCTGCGCGAGAGGTTAAACGGCTTTCCCTGTTGCAGAATTTTGTCAGCTATGTCGGGGGCCAGCCGCTTTAGGTCTTCGGCGACTGATTCCAGGAACTGTAGCTCCTCCTTTTCATTTCTCAACTCGTCGGGGAGCATCCTCGGAATCTCCTCTATTATGGGGTACCAGCGGCCGCAGTTGGGGCAGTAAATCACCCCCGTCTCAATCTCCCACTTGTGGCACTCCTCGCACGGGAGGGTGTCCGGCTTGGGATGCTCCTTTATTTTAAGGTCGCGGTAAGAGCAGTACTCCTCGCAGAAGGGCTTCCTGGGCCAGGTGTACTGCCTCTCGGGGTGCTCCGTGCGTTTTATCACCACAAGCCTCAGGGGGAAGGTCTTGTCGTAAGGGCAGGCCAAAACGTCCATGAGCCTGTACTTCATAACACCCAGAATGCGAGTATTAATAAAAATTGTCTATGGGAGCCCTTTAGCCCTAAAGCCCGCCCACGACTAGACGAATTTGCACTCAATCCCCTCTAGCCTAGCCGCGTTGCAAAGCCTCCCGTCCCCCGTTATTAACGCCGAATTTGTCTGGATGGCGGATACTATTTGAAGGGCATCTGCGATGTATAAGCCGTGTCTCTCTACGTATTTACTCGCCTCCAAGACTTGGCCTATTGTAAGCGGCAGTAACCTCATGGCGCCTAGCCTTGTCAGCCTCCTCACGTCTCCCAGCAACCTCTTTTTGAGGAGGGGGTATACCTCAAGCTTGCCGGCTCTCCTAGCGGCTTTGTGAATAGCGGAGAGGGCCTCTCCCACGTTGAATAAATGTGTGTATAACAACGCATCGCCGTTATAGGCGGAGATAAATATTTTCCTCACCTCCTCTAAACCCTTCTCCATTGATCTACTACATCTTTCAGCGCCTTGAATCGGCGCAGGGCGTCTAGCTGTACTTGACCCCTCTCCGCCTTCTTCCTACACATAATCCGTCCCCATCATTCTCAGTACTTTCTCCGTTCACTCGTCCTCTGTATATACGACGAACTAAATGTCCTTATCACGACCTAGCTTAATGGTATATTACTGGGAGCCCCCTGTCTACGCCAGTTCCGTCTCTCTGTTCAAAAACTACGGCGACAAGCACTTTTTAAAACACAGCGCTTCTCACGGCTCAACGTCCGTGAAAACCCTGAGTTTAAAAGGAATGGGAAAAACTATAACTCGCTTTTTGTAGTTTACCGCAAGCGTTGCCAATATTGCAAATAAAGCTAGCAATAAGCCATCTGTCGGTTATCAACACGCCCATTCGTAGACATGCTCTCAGCAACATACATTTTGTCGGTTATAGATTCAGTCGTCATCTCTACAGCGGCAAGGAGTTTGTAGCTTATGTCCCAGCGATCTACAACATCTATTCAAATAGTCCTCTCCTCCGATTTTTCTCGCCGTAAATTAACCTCCAGCCGGCCCACTCTTTAATGTGCAGAAGACGACCAGGTAAATCCCTCAGCGTTGGTACACTCATGCAATATCGCTACCTCCTTCTCAACAACGCCTCTAGCTTAACCTCAGTAGTTTGTCACTGACATATGTGCTTTTGCGACACATGAAGTTTTGCCTGACGGCTTACAGATAGCACAAGCATATCGCTAAGAGCACAAAAGGGATTTTGATATCTGCTAACTCGCCGCTTCTCAGGGGCACTACAATGTCTACCGGGCGTCTCTCTAGCGCATGTCATGTGGCGTATATCTCCATTACTCTGCGCCAAGTCTGGACATAGGTGTAACCACAGCCAGCTCCACCGTTGGAACACTAAATGTGTAGCGCCAAAATTGTTAAAACGTCGGGACCCGACTCCTCATCCGCTTCAAGTCATATTAGATAGTTTTTCACATGATGGAGGATAAAAAAGAGCAACGCCTTGTTAAATGCCTATCCCTATGCCAATAACAATAGAAAGAGTTAATAAAATAAAGAGGAGTAACCTAATAGGGAGCCTAGGGGCATAGAGCTCTTTGTAGACATAAAGAAGGAGGGCTTGCCATAAGAACAGGGCCCCTGTTGTAAAGACTTGATTAACTAGATCCATGTGCCTTTGTTGGTAACATACTTTTATCTGTTGACGGCAATATCTCCCTCAACAATTCGTCTTTGATATTTAACAGCTTATCTCTATATTTTGTCCCGGCCAGATAGCAGACTTCACATGGGTGTAACACCTCATCTTCCATATTCAGCTTCTTCATCAAGGCGGCTGGCCCCTTTACTCTAAGATACCACGCAAGGATGTGGCGATTTAGTCTCGCAACGATAACTTCTAGCGATTCATTTTTTATATTGCCTACCACAAAGAGAGGCCTTGCTTCTGTATTTATAGCATGACCGCAACAGAAGGTTATATCGCCGTTTGGGTGTACTACAATCTTAGCTACAGCATCGACACAGCCTACACCTTCTTTTGGTCGATTTGTCTGAGATATTGCGCCACGGGGTATTTTAAATCTGGCTCTGCCTAATTGGGCGGGGAAATCTTCAGTAACTATGACGTTGGTCAAACCAGCCTCATCCAGCTTTGATCTGATACGGTCATAATCAGGTTGTCCATCATCTACAGCAAGCTTGATCGTTCCCACCACTACGTCAAGACCTAACTCCACCGCCGCCCTTGCTGCGTTTACCACATTGGTAAACCCGCCAAATCTCTGAAGATGCGGCAAGTGAAATCTATCAAAACTGATATTCAGCTCCCTTAGGCCCAATGTAGCAAGTTCTTCCAGAAATTTTCTTGCTCTTTCGTAAGTCGAAGCCCACCACGCATTAGTGACAAGTCTTGTAACAAAGCCTAGATCCGCGGCGAGCTTTATCCCACGCTTAAGATGTTCTGGGAATAAAGTAGGCTCACCGCCGGTAAAAACCACTACTTTAATTGAGGGAATCCAATAAGCCTCTCTGATGACTTTCTCTAAATAATCCAACTCAAGAACGGTGAACTCACGTGGTGACGACCCTATGCTACAGTGGTCACATTCAAAATTGCATTTGTAACTATACATGAAGACTAGAGTATCGGGAATTGCGAAAAAAGACATTATACTCCTTTATAAGTTAACGAAATGTGATATATGGCAGGCGCCACGACAAACGCATATACCCATACCGCTACTGCGTGCCAGACGGCACCTACCATGTTAACTAATTTATTTTGAGTATTTCGTGTAGGCTGGGACATAAGCTTTTTATTTCCTGTATTTTTAAGCCTTATGCTGTTAAACATACCGTGTTACTATAAGGGGTTATTGGCCGTAATTTCCGTATATGTTTTCATAGGGCTTATTATCTATATAATTATTGCGTCCCCAGCCCCGCTCGTTCTAAAAATCTTTATCATCTCTATAACTTCGGGGGCGTCTCTTCCGATTTTCCTCTGGATTCCGAAAGAGGCATATGTGAAGGAAGGGGGAGTGCTATTAATGGGACTAGTGCGTAGGAAGTTTATCCCGGGAGAGGTCATGGAGGAGTATACATACGAGGAAGTCAGACGAAGGATCTCGTTCGTACCTGTTGGGAATAGGGTTATTTTACACTGCTTTTTCTGGGGCCTATACGGGAGCTTTCAGAGACGCAACGGGGAGTGGGTTAGTGTGGACGTCTATGCCGGGAGGGACTGCAAGGGCAAGTGGCTTTTGCTTAAAAAACGGGGGCAGGAGAGGTACCTCTTAGTCTGTCCCGGCAACACATGATTTTATTCTTCCTGACGGCGTTTGGGCTTGGGTGGCTCTTTCAGCTACTCGCCGCGTACAGCCCCTTCTGGCTCGCCGCAACTATGTGGACGCCGGCGCTGGGAGCCTTGCTTGAGCTGAAGAGGGAGGGTAGGCTTAAGCCCAGGCCGTTCGGCGATGACTGGCGGGGCTTAAAAACACTTTACAAAGCTACAGTCCCGGCGG
>CAMLLK010000112.1 GCA_946480885.1 uncultured Thermoproteales archaeon | reverse complement strand
GTCTCGTGGCGGGGGTTGGCTTGGGCGTCTGTCTCTGGGGCCGGTTTGGTCGAGATGTTTTTATATACACGTCGTAGTGGTTATATGCTGTTGGCGGTTGGGAGTAAGGCGCCGGATTTTGAGTTGTTGAATGAGGAGCTTAGGGGCTGTATGACGTGTTGAGGGAGGGGGGCCTGTGGTGTTGTTGTTTTCCCGGGGGCGTTCACAAGCGTCTGTACTAGAGAGTTGTGTACGTTTAGAGACAAGATGGCTTTGTTGAATAGAGCCGGCGCCGTGTCTGTAGACAGCCCTTTTGCGCTTGGGGCTTTTAAAGAGGCGAATAGGCTGAATTTCACGCTGTTATTGACTATAATAGAGTTGTGATTGGGATGTACGACGTGGTGTAGGCCAATTTGTTAGGTCTCCCCCTGTACCACATGGCTAAGAGAGCTGTATAATAGAGGCGGCGTAGTTAGGTACGTCTGGTACTCAGACGACCCTAGAGACGAGCCGCCGTATGAAGAAGTGGTTAGAGAGGCCGAGAGAGTGGGGGCGCAGTACTAAATCCCTCAGTTTTTTTGTCTATGACCCATGCCCCACAGAATAACGTTGGTGATCAAAGAGAAATCTCTCAGTTTTTGTATTTGTGAGACAAGCTGCTTGTTCTGCTAACAGCGACATAACGCGGCGCGAGTTTTTGTGAGGCGTGTGTGTAAGTTCTGTACGTGTTGGGCTATAAATTCGAATCGGATTTTATTTCATGGCGGTGGTAACTACAGAGTGGGTAAGTCAAAATTTAGACAACCCCAAGGTCAGGATCGTGGAGGTGGACTACGACCCCGACACCTCGTATAGAGTGTGGCATGTGCCAAACGCGGTTTTGATAAGTTGGCGGGAGCTACGGCACCCAGTGAGGAGAGACTTTGTCGAGCCCCGCGCCTTTGAGGAGCTCCTCTCGGAGAGAGGTATATCTAACGACCACGTGGTGGTGTTGTATGGAGACTTTAATAATTGGTTCGCCACGTACGCTCTTCGAGGCCTATGGACATGAAGAGGTGAGGACGGGGGGAGGACTGCCTGGGCGAAGGAGGGGAGGCCCACCACGCGGGAGGTGCCCAGCTTCCCAAAGACTCAGTACAGAGTGAAGAGAGTGGACTGGGGGTCTAGGAGGGCGTATCTGTGGGAGGTGTTGAATAAAGTTGTCCACGGCGAGGTGGGGCGCAGTGTACAACTCGTCGACGTGAGGTCCCCCCCCGGAGTACAAGGGCGAAGTCACTGCGCCGCCGGAGTACCCCAATGAGCAGACGCAGGTGGGCGGCCACATCCCCGGCGCTGTGAATATAGGCTGGGCTGTGGATCCAGAGACTGGGAGGTTTAAGCCCCCCGAGGAGCTTAGGCGTATGTTTGAGTCTATGGGCGTGACGCCAGACAAGGAGATTGTTACCTACTGTAGAATTGGGGAGAGGGCTGCCCACACGTGGTTTGTGTTAAAACACGTCCTCAAGTACCCCTCGGTTACGACGGGAGTTGGGCAGAGTGGGGCAACCTCGTGGGGGGCCCCCGTGGAGAAATGAAAATTGTCTGGAGCGGCCGTTTTTCTAAAGAAGACTCTTGTCAAAAACTCGGCTTGAGACACCCCGTCTTTTAGAAAAGCTAAAGGAGTTGAGGAGGGGGGAGGCTGTGCAAATCGCCGTGGATGACTACGACTGGGCCGCCGCGATTGAGACAATTGTAGAGTCGGCGGGCTTCGCCGTGGAGAAGAGAGAAGAGGGGAGAGGTCTTCACTATATGGGCTCGGCAGTAGTGGCCGCCCCGCCGGGGGGGCATTGGAGCGGCGTGACTCTAGCCACCCCCAGCCCCATGGCCCTCCCCGTCCCCACGTTAAAAGTCTCCACTAGCCTCAGGGCCTTCCACATGTCTCTCACTCTCCTGGCGCTGTAGGCCCGGTAGAGGGCCCACCCCGTGAAGCCTCTGGCGACTCCTCCGTTGGCTAGTTTTATAGTTTTTACACACTTGCCGTAGCAGCCGAAGTCTGTCATGGCGACGTAGGTATATACCCATTTTAAAAACGGCACGCCGAGTTTTATTAATCCAAACTGCCTGGCGTGTTTTATAACAGATTTGAAGAGTGTCAGTGGGCGGGGGGTGAACTCAAACACTGGCTTCTTCCGCCGCATTAGGGGCGGAGTGGCGAAGCGTAGGGGGGTTAGAAACTCTATCTTGAAACACTGCGTCTCTGGCAGGTCTGTATATGCGTGTCTAAACTCCATCTCTTTTAACACAAGCCTCTGGCCGAATAGGACTAGGTCTCTCAACTCTGCTAAGATTTTCTCCGCCGCGGCCGCCGTCGCCACGCCTATTCTAAACTCTAACTCCTCCCCCGGCGCCACCGCGGCTTTGTCTACCACAGGCCTTCCTCTGTAGAAAATCGGCGTGACGGAGAGCGGCCTGGGCCTCTCGTCGTGGACCCACTCCCCTAGTTGAGTAGCCAGCGCCGAGAGGACCACGGTGCCTGTGAAACGTGTAAACGTCAGGGGGCCTTCTGTTATGTACCTAAGTCTAAACGAGACTGGGGGCTCCATGTGGTGTAGAAATTTAGTTTTTGAAAAGTCTGTCCCCCCCGTTCTATATGTATTGTGTATATACCGGCGTGTGTATTTGTATATGTGCTAAAGGCCTGGGACTTGTTAAAAATTGTAGATATTGTAGTGGCCAAGGGGGGCGCCGCCACTTTTTGGGATTTTTACCAAGTGTGGGGAGAGAAGGCGTTTGAGGTGTTAGACGCCGCGGTGGCCCTCGGCGTGGTTAAGTGGAAGAGAGTCGACAAGCCGGGCCGGCGGGTGGTGTACGTACTCGGCCGCAGAGGCCGCGTCTTGTACGAAGAGCTACTAGCCCACTGGGGCATGGCGCCTCCGGGGGGGCTCGGTCCGCGGAATAGATCTCACAAGTCGATAGGGGGCAAGTCGTCCTCATCGCCGACAGTAAAATACAGATAGGTATATGAAACTTTTTCTATGTGTATTGAAATGGGGGCGGCTGAGGGGGGCCCGGGCTGGGCCGCCGTGGCGGTGTTGTTAGACAGAGACAGAGTCTTGTTGATAAAGAGGGCGGAGAGGCGGGGGGACCCCTGGTCTGGACAAGTGGCCCTCCCCGGGGGGCGCTGGGCGCCGGGGGACGTGGATCTATACGCCACCGCCGTGAGAGAGACGCGTGAAGAAGTGGGGCTCGAGCCTCTGGAGCCTCTAGGCCACCTCTCTCCAGAGTCCCCTAGCAACGCGCCGTGGCTTAGAGTACTGCCTGTGGTGTATACAAAATGGCGTGGAGTCCTCTCTCTAAACGTCGCCGAGGTGCAAGAGGCTAGGTGGGTCCCCCTGCGGGAGTTAGAAGAGGCCGGGGGGGCCTACCGCTGGGGGGGTTGGACAATATGGGGCCTCACCTATAGAGTTTTGAAAAAATTGTTGTTTTGCCTACCGCCTACTCAATAGATTTCTCAACGCCGTCCTGTGCCTCACTTCGTCTGCCAAGAGGTCTTCTACCAACTCCTTCGTCACTGGGTCTACGTCTTTGACTAGGCGGTAGAGCTCTCTATAGGACTCTACTGCGCACTCTTCAGCCCTAACCGCGGCCTCTATCCAGGCGTCTATGTCGTAGGGGTCGTTGGGCAGAGGGGGGTATTTACACTTTGACAACTCCCACAGTTTTGAAAACTCTCTGGGGGGGTCTACGTCGAAGTCTTGTAGTCTGTCTGCAATGGCTTTTGCATGTTTTAAAATTTCTTCTTTTGCCTCTTCTAGGAAGTGTTCTGCAATTTCTTCAGACAGCGGCCCTTTGATAGAGTAGGCAGTCACAGTGTAGTAATACCCAGCGACCCATTCGTCTGCATACGCCGCCAGTAGTCTCTTTATAATTTCTTCTCTATCCACTGGGCCTAGGAATTCGCCCATGTATATTACTAAATTAAACTATATACTAGCCTCTCTACGTAGTGTCTATATTTTTTTAGCTCATAGGCCGGCGGGGGGTCTACACAATTTTTAAAAACCTGGGGGGCGCCTCCGAGGCATTGAGAAGCCCTTCTCCACGTATATACAGAGTCGCCGCATTTTACAGCAGCGGCGGTGAATATCAACTCTTTGGCAGATTTACAAACCGCCGCCGAGTCTTCTGAATTTGTATATATTCGAAATCTCTCACCTGCGGCCTGGACCTCTCTCTTTAGAGCTTTTTTAAAATCTACCACGTGGGGTTTTCCACATATTAAAACTCCCCAATACGTCACGAAGTAGTGGAATAGCGTCTCCTCTACCCTGGGGATAAACTGGGCGTCGTAGCCGCTGGGCAGCTCCTCTCTCTTCCCAACGCCGTAGATCACCACGTCTACATCCCCCCCGCCTTCTAACGCGCCGCCGAAGAGGTAGACGCTGCCTCTTTTACAAAACTCGGCGAAGTCTCTCGCCACTCTCTCCGCCAGGGCCGGGGGCGGGGGGGAGTGGCGGGGGCAGTCTCTAGCCACATGCAGCTCCTCGCCCCTCTTAGATAAGTGCACTACCTTCGCCCCGGAGGCGGCTAGGGCGTCTGCGATAAATTGCCTATGGCACC
>CAMLLK010000111.1 GCA_946480885.1 uncultured Thermoproteales archaeon | reverse complement strand
AGACGCAGGCTCAGATTTTAAACTTGCGTTGTCTAGGTCTTTGAACTACGGAAATGTCTATCTAGTAGGGCCGCCTGGGAGTGGAAAAACTACACTACTTAGAAAACTAGGAATTTCTCTGTCAAGAGCCGGGAGGGCGGGGCTCTATATAAAACTTGAGTGGGTGAAATACGGATGGGGTTTGGAGGACTACGTGGAGAAATACGGCGATAAGAATATGGAATTTATAGAGGCCCCGGCTAGTTTAGACACACGTCTTGTGTTACTAGACGACGGAGAGCTTCTGTGGAGCTACCCCTCTGCCTATAGAAAACTTATAGAAGATATAAAAGGGAGACAAATTCTAGCGGCGTTTAGAGAGATAGACGTAGACACAACTGCCGTAGTCCTAGGCGATGGGCTCTTCATATATCTCCAACAAGTATTTACAAAGAACAGCCACTTAAAAACCCCCTTGGGCTTTAACTTCGTTGGGAAGACTGTAGAAGTTGTTGTAATATAGATAGGCGAGGAAGTTGTTTAAACTGTGTAGTAGTATAGACGCGCCCAGTCCAGCTCTTTTGTATACATAGGTCAGCGCCAGGCCGTATAGTAGATATATAGGTATAAACGCAGGCAGTCCGTGGATAATAGCAAACGCCATGGAGTTCCCCACATACCCCACTAAGACTCCGCCTCTTTTCTCTAACTCGTTGTATAAAATCGCGCGGAAGATAGCCTCTTCAACCACAGGCGCGAGCACCACAGCGCCGAGGAAGAAATACGCCCTCCACTCGGGACATTTAGACATAGTAGCTATAAAAGTCTCTATTAAGTCGCTGTATTCAAAAAACTGGCTGGTGAAAAACCCCAGAGCCACTACTGGGGCGAAAACCGCCAGGGAGTGGGGGAGGTATTTAACTCTTAGGCGGATAGGCCTTGCGAAATAGACCACTGGCGTAAGAGCGACGTAGCCAAAGACGAAAGCCGCGGCGACTCCACACTGTGGAAACGCCAAGGCCGCTAGGCCAGCCGCGATAAACATGACAGGTATAGATAAGGCGAGGACGACTAGACGCATTGTTAAAAAATTGTCACTAATTTATTAATGTGGATGTATTAGTCGCGGCCTCTACGGCGGGGAAAAAGAAGTTTTTTATAGATATTACACATTGGGAACGTGTAGAGAGGAGATATAGGCCGTTTTTAATAAACTCAGGCTGGCCCCCCGGCCTTTCAGAAAGCCTCTTAGATATTAAAAACTACGTAGACGAAGTCGTTGAGATATACCACGAAGCTGTAAGAGAGACAAATGCCGTGAGGAAAGAGGCGGAGAAGACTATTGCCAAGATCTTGCCGCTGAGGTTAATACTGCCCATTAAATTTTCAGTTGACTACACGTCGCTTGAGGCTGTGAAGAGCTTCTGGGAGGTGAAGACCCATTTAGAAAACGTAGTAGGGGGGAGGATAGTCAACTGGGGGAGAGTATACGCCGGGAGAGTCACAGTAGAGGTGAAAAATAATGCCGTCTACATCGGGGGCGTCCCCTCTATCGGCCACACATATTTAAAACTTATCGGCGTCCTCAACTTTTGAACCTCTAGCTTTTAATAACTCAACTAGTTTACCCACTGCGGCGTCCACGAGCCTCTCCGCCTCTTCTCTATGGGGAGAGCTTGCGTAGATGTGTATATGTAACAAAGGCGCCTCGACTTCAAACCCCTTGGGGTGGGACTTTATATAGACTCTGGGGCTTATCTTCATGACTTCACGTATAATAGGCGCTGCGTCTGCCTCCGGCACGCCTCTCACCACAACAACTCTCTCTACGAAATACATAGGCGGCCCTAGAGATTTTAACAAAGGCTCTACATAGTTTTCAAAAATAGCCTCCATTTCTTTAGGCACGCCTGGCAGCAACACAACTACTTTCTCACCTAGTCTATACAAAACCCCCGGGGCGGTCCCCACTGGGTTGTATAGAGGAGTGGCGCCGGGGGGCATCATCGCCATCTTAACTCTCTCAGGCGTCAACTGATACCCCCTCGCCTCGTACTTCTCTCTAACTATTTTCAAAGCCTCTTCGTTTACCACAGGCTCTACACCCAACGCTTTACAAAATGCCAAGTTTGTAATATCGTCTGGAGTAGGCCCCAGGCCGCCTGTGGAGATCACTACGTCTGACTTCGCCATAGCCTCTCTAAAATTCTCCACAATGTCTTCCTCAACGTCGGGGATTGTTACAATTCTCTTCACCACATAGCCCATGTGTGTAAGCCTAGCCGCCAGCCAAGCCGCGTTTGTATTTACAACCCTCCCTATTAACAACTCATTGCCTATAGACAAAATCCAAGCGGTTTTATACACTGAACTAGAACTCATCTATTTTTAACTTCTTCTCTAATTACTAAGAAGAGGCCAGTTAAAGTAGCAACAACTCCCACAGCTTCGAGAGGGACGTGTATATTAAACACATCGACAAAACCAGTGGGCACTTCTCCAAGTATTAAAAAAGCCAAGGCGGCGGCGCCTACAGGCTCGCCTAATGTGCTAGCGGCTATTGTGACAGCTCTGTAGCGGCCGAGGAGATAGTTAAAAATCGTATGGCCTAGCATCATGGGCACAGAGGCGATTAGTAGAAACATAAAAAAGACGTAGAGGTCGTAGTGTATTAAATTACTCCCCAGCGCCGCACCGACTGTTAGCGAGATTGTAGAGGCCACGCCGTAGGACACTGAGACATAGCCAAGAGTCCCTACAGACGATCTAACTAACTTGCCCATGGCTAAATACCCGGCGAATGACGCAGCCCCCAGTAGTGCTAACACATCGCCTACCAGCCCTCCGGGGGACAAAGTAATTAACACACTTCCCACAGTGGCCACCACTACGCCCACCGCCGCCGCACGGCCAACTCTCTCATTGAGAAGTTTTGCAATTAACAACATCAAAACTGGGTGTATATTTACAAGAGTGGTGCTGGCGGCCACCGTTGTCAAGAATAGAGAAGGTATCCAAGTTAAGAAATTTGTCGCCAAAAAGAGTCCAGACAGCGCCGAGTAGAACAACGCCTTGCCCCGGTGCATCTCTACGCCTTTGAATACGCCGACGAGTAAGACAATAACAGTGGCAAAAGCCAGTCTCCAAAAAGTTATGGCCACTGGATCTGCAGGAGTCAATCTAATTAAAATCGACGCGCTGGATATGGCAAATATCGCTATGGGCAAAAGCCATAGCATTAACCAACTAGAATTTATTTATAGAAAACGATATCTCTATGGAATTCCCAGATATTGAACTCACAGCCCACACAGGCGAGAAAATCTCGCCTTCGAAAACGCCTAGGGCAATTGTGTACTTCTTCCCAAGGGCTTTTACACAAGGTTGTACAAAAGAAACGATTAGGTTTAATGAACTATACGACGAGTTTTTAAAAAAGGGTTATGAAGTCTACGGAGTCTCTACCGACGGCGTAGAGACTTTGAGAAAATTTGCAGAGAGGTATAGAGTACGTTTTAAACTTCTAAGCGACGAGGGGGGGCGACTGGCCTCGACGCTGGGTATACTTAAACCCAGCGGCTCCGCCGAGCGAGTTACGTATATACTCAACGGGGGTAAGGTGGCTCACGTATTAAGAGGTTTAAAGTCTGCAGATGAACATGCCGACAAAGCGCTTTCTTTAATATGAAAATCTATGAAGTAAAGGGGCCCTGCCCCGACCTCAGTATCGTATTGGCAAAAGCCATAGCTGAATTAAAAGAGGGAGAGGAGGCGAAGATTAAAAGTAGTTGGAAATACGTAGTGAGAGACATAGAAAGTGTCAGTAGACAGGCGGGGTTGGAAATAGTCTCTATAAATAACTTAGGCGACTACGTAGAGGTGGTGGTTAGAAAGTCAACACCACCTCGGCCTCTTTAGCAAGTTTTAAAAAAGTAAGCGAACCGGCGATTTCCACCCCCTCTAAAGGCTCGACCCCTAGTATCTTCGTCACAGGCTCGTCAACGTAGACTCTCACCCCCATCTCGAGGCAACTTCTCGCCAATTCTTCCAACTTCTTAGCCCCCATTTTTTTCAACTTCCACTTAATAAACAACGATGTGAAAAACGGAAGTCCTATAAGCCTCGTCTTTGGCCTTTTGCTAAATACATACGCGCCTAGCCCCGTGGCGAAGAGATAGACATCGTCTCCTAGGGCCTTGGCCGATATAGCTACGACAAGTGCGTGGTAGGCACGCGATATGTCGTTGTCGCTTAACATAATAACGACTTTAGGCATATAAACTACACAACTACATTATTTATAGATGACGAGCCAATGCAGGCGGCGACTACGTGACCGGTGACCTGCCGGCTGATTTATACGAGGGGCACCTCGCCCCCACTGGACAGACATCACAACGAGGTCCTCTGGCTCTACATACATCTCTACCGAATTGTATAAGTTTTAAGTGGACTTCTAAATACTTATGGGGAGGCACTACTTTTCTAAACCAATTACTCACCTCGTCGTATCTCTCCCCGACGCCCCACCGCCTCGCTATTCTAGCTATGTGTGTATCCACAGGGAAGGCGGGGTGGCCTAGGTATAGAAGCACCACGTCTGCAGTCTTTTTCCCAACACCTGGCAAACTTGTTAAGAACCTCCTCGCC
>CAMLLK010000110.1 GCA_946480885.1 uncultured Thermoproteales archaeon | reverse complement strand
ACTAGACCGAGACGTAGAGCTTCTAGACCGCTGGGGGAGTTATATCACATTCGCCGTTAATGAAGGCGGCCAGTCTGGGCTCTATTATATGCACATCCCCTCTGGGCTGACACATAAGATCTCGACGCCGGCGGGGGTAGTCACTTCACTACAGTTTAGAAACAACTCTATACTCTTCTCACTATCTAGTATAAATAGAGGGCATGAGGTGTATATATACCAAGGCGGCGCCGTTAGACAAATTACCCACTCCCCACGGTTCGGCTTCCCCTTGGAAAAAATTCCAGAGCCGCAGTCTATATACTATACAAGTCACGACGGGAGGAAAATACCGGCGAATATATACCGCCCAGTGGGGGAGCCCGAGGGGACTGTGGTATATCTCCACGGAGGGCCTGAGAGTCAAGACAGGCCTGAGTTCAAGCCTCTAGTCGCCGCCATGTTGGCCTCCGGCCTCTTAGTGGCCGCCCCCAACTTCAGAGGGAGCTCTGGCTACGGCAAGACGTATCTACGTCTAGATGATAGAGAGAAGAGGTGGGACGCGATTAGAGACGTAGTCCACTTTGTAGACTGGTTGGTGGAGAATAGATTGGCGGAGAGAGGCGAGATATGTGCAATAGGCGGCTCATACGGCGGGTATATGGTCTTGATGGCGTTAGCCACTGCGCCGGAGGTTTGGAAATGTGGAGTTGAGATAGCCGGCATTTACAACTTAGTCACGTTCTTAGAGAGGACTGCCCCCTGGCGTAGGAAATATAGAGAGGCGGAGTACGGCTCTTTAGAGAGAGATAGACAGCTGCTAGAGGAGCTGAGCCCCTCTTCACATATAGAAAAAATCACAGCCCCCCTGTTAGTAATACATGGGGCAAATGACGTAAGAGTGCCTCTGTACGAGGCGGAGCAATTAGTCAAGAGGCTGAGGGAGTTGGGGAGAGAGGTACAGTTTTTAGTACTGCCCGACGAGGGCCACGTAATTACAAAAATTGAAAATAGAGTGAGGGCCTACGTAGAGGCGGTTAAATTCATAAGACACTACTTAAAAAAGAGTAATTTATAAAAGACGATGAAGAGGACTCCAGGCCCTGTGGTGTTAGTAGAGCCCCTCAGCGGCAATACTTCACTATTAATTACTATAAATAAAATATTTGTAAAAAAGAAGTCGAAATATCAAGACATCATAATCGCCGAGACTGAAGACTACGGCCGTGTCTTAATACTCGACGACTATATACAGTCTTCCTACAGCGACGAGGTTTATTACCACGAGTCGCTAGTCCACCCCGCCTTGGTGACACACCCAAACCCCCGGGACGTCTTAATACTCGGCGGGGGCGAGTGGGCCACGCTTAGAGAGGTTTTGAAACACAAAACTGTGGAGAGGGCGGTTATGGTTGACATAGACCAAGACGTAGTAGAGCTTTCGAAAGAGTACCTGCCACAGATGCATCAAGAGGTGTATAAAGACCCCAGGGGGGAGGTGGTGATTGAAGACGGCTTTGTCTACGTACAGAAGGCGGTTGAGAGAGGCGATAAATTCGACGTTGTGATTATGGACTTGACAGACCCCTACGCCTCTGATATTGCAAAACAGTTGTATACAGAAGACTTTTTTAAAATGATTAAGTCAATTTTGAGAGAAGACGGCGTCGTGGTCACACAAGCTGGGAATAGTTTCTACTTCCCCGAGGCCTACGACTGGGTGTTAAACAACTTGTCTAAAAACTTCTTAATCACTGTAGAGTACCAAGTGTGGGTGCCTTCCTTCGGCTACGCCGTTAATTACATACTGGGCTCTCTGAGACACGACCCCAGGTCTTTAACTATTGAAGAAGTGGATAGGAGACTGGCGGAGCGGGGAGTCTCTACTAAGTTCTACTCGGGGAGGACACACTTAGCGTTGATAAATTTACCAATTTATAGAAGACTGTGAAAGAAGTTGATGTAATTAGAGGGAGTCTTAGCAACCTCCTGGGGGGCCTTAAAATTGTTCTAGTAGTGTCCTCAGGCGTTTCGCTATATCGCTCTATTGACTTAGCTAGATTAATAATTAGACACGGCGGCGACGTATATGTTTTCATGACGCCGAAGGCGGCGAAGTTAGTGTCGCCGGCTTTATTCCACTGGGCCACTGGCAGGGAGCCGGTGGTGAGACTAACCGGCGCGGCGGAGCACGTAGAGATCTGTAGCGACGCGGATTTAATAGTGGTGGCCCCCGCCACCGCCAATACTATAGTCAAAGCCGCAGTGGGCATAGCCGACAACGCCGCGCTTACGTGTCTCCTAGCTGGGTCTAGAGTAAAAAAAGTCTTTATCCCCGCCATGAGTTTAACAATGTGGGAGGCGCCGCAGGTTAGAGAGGCCTTGGCCAAGCTCTCAAACGCAGTGGCGGTTCCTCCCACAGTGGAGGAGGGCAAGGCCAAGTACCCGCCGCCGGAGGAGGCTGTGGAGTATATAATAGACGCCACGGCGCCGTCTGACTACGTGGGGGTGAGGGTGTTAGTGACGGCGGGCCCCACTAGAGAGTATATCGACGACGTGAAGTACATCACTACCCCCAGCAGCGGCCTCACTGGCTATTACTTCGCCAGAGAGGCAAAGGCCCGGGGGGCGGAGGTGACGTTGGTAAAAGGCCCCGGCGGGCCCCCGCCCCCGCCAGGGGTAGAAGTTGTAGAAGTGACTTCGGTGTTGGATATGTATAGAGAAGTGGCGGAGAGGGCGGGGCGGCACGACGTCTTTATCCTATCGGCGGCCCCCTTGGACTTCTACGTAGAGAAGAAGGCCGTGGGGAAGATAGACAGTTCTCTACCAAAATACACAATTGAGCTGCGGCAGGCGCCTAAAATTGCGCTTGATGTAAAGAAGTGGAACTCGAAGGCGGTGGTGGTGGGCTTCAAGGCGGAGTATAGAGCTTCTGAAGAGTCACTTGTGCAGAAAGCTAGAGAGAGAATGGAGGCGGGCGGGTGGGACTTGGCGCTTGCCCACGACGTCTCGCAGATGGGCTTCGGCACGTTAAAAGACCAGTATATATTAGTGACTCCACACGGCGTTGAGAAAATCGGCCCCGCCCACAAGAGAGAACTGGCGAGGCGTGTACTTACTCTATTGGCGAGCCGCCATCTGCAGAGACTTCACTAATTGGTAATGTTTCTGCTCGTCTAGCTCAATTGAGAGTATTAAAGCTCTGACGACGGGGTCATCTACTTTGTACAACTCGGCGATGCTCTCACGCATTGAAAACTCCTCCTCTGCCAAGGCCTCTAGCTCCTCCATAGAGACGCCTAAGTCCTCACTCTTTAGCCTACCTGCGAGGTAGTCTAAAATAGCTGTTAAAATCTCGGCGTGTCTAAGACTATCGGAGGCTATTTGCATAAAAAGTGTCCGCATCAACGGATTCCTCGTCTTGTAGGAATACGCCATGGCTCTGCCCGCCGTGGCTTGTTCTAACTTAATCCTCTCTTTTATAACTTCTTCAAGCTCAAATTTTGAATCTCTCCGGGCGGTTATATTAGCCACCACCTTGGCCAACTCTGTCAAATCTACAGGCTGTCTAGAGCCTCTCTTGGCCATGTCTAAAATCACCTCGCCGTGGCTTTTGATAAGAGCCATGACTCTCTCGTCTCTGGCCAACTCCTCCGCCAACTCTCCCCCCCTCTTGCCGCTTATATACATAGACACTGCGGCGGGGGTGAGGCCGAGTAGTCTAGCAGTTTCATTTACGCTAAGGCCCCGCGCCACTAATTCTTTTGCCATAAGCGCCCTGACGGCAGATAACACTCTGTCGAACGTCATGTATCTAATACGTCAGTTATAAAAATATTTAAGATTGTAATTAAGGGGGGCTATGTATAAAGTATACGACAGACGGGTGGAGATCCCCATTAGGATTTCGAAGGGCGCAGATGAACAGACTAGGTTGAGAAAACTAGAGAGGTGGCCGAGAGAGGCGGGGATGTCTGTAGTGTTAGACGAGTCTGGCTCAAACTTTAGTAAATTAGTCCAGATCTACGCCGCCGACTATGGACTTGAGGTGGGTCAGAAGAACTGGGAGGTGAAAACCGACGGCGGGGCTGTGAGGGCTAGGTTAGAAATCCCATTGTTAAAAGCCGGCGAGATTAAGGGCAGAGCCGTCATGAATGCCGAAATACCCACTACGCCAGAGGGCGAGGAGGGCAACAACTATGTATACAAAGCCGCGGTGGTGTACTACATTGAGATTGACGAAGCCACTCTGGCGGAGTCCACTACCTCCGGCATGGTGGAGTTCAGTCTATAATGCTTAGAGGCGCCGGGGTTTTACTACACGTAGCCTCTCTCCCCGGCGGTTGTTACGTGGGGGACTTCGGCCCAGAGGCGTATAGATTTATAGACCAACTAGGCGAGGCGGGGCAGACCTATTGGCAAATTCTGCCGATAAACCACGCCAATCCAGATGGTGAAAACTCGCCCTACAGCCCTTTGACTAGTTTCGGCGGCGACCCTATATTCATTAGTCTAGAAAAAATGGCGCGAGACGGCTTATTAAACTCAGCGCCTCAGTGCCCCTCTACAGACTACATCGACTACGCCAAGGCTAGATTTATAAAAAAGACTGCGTTAGAGAAGGCCTACAAGAGGGGTAGAAGTGATAAAAATTTTAAAATTTTTAAAGAGTCTACTCCTTGGCTAGAGGACTACGCCT
>CAMLLK010000109.1 GCA_946480885.1 uncultured Thermoproteales archaeon | reverse complement strand
GTACGAGAAGAGGATATATAAACTAGAAGAGGCCGACCCCACCTGGGACCCAGTGGTGCATAGAGAAGAAGACGTCGACGTGAAAATTAGAAACGCCCTGGATAAAATTGTAGAGAGAGAAAGACTACCGCTTGGCATATTTTACAAAAATGAACTACTCCCCACCTTCGAGGAGAGATATGAAGACCTATACGACCCCAATTATAGAAAACTGCCCCCAGCCACACAGCCCGTCGGGTGGAGAGGGCGTCCAGTTGTAGACTTAGAAAAACTACTTGGAGATAGACTACTGTAGTAAATCTACGCTAAGACTTGGGTAAAACCTCCTAATGAAGGCGAAGCCGTTAACCACTGGGAAGAATGGATACCTCACCTCTTCGTCTAGCTCGACCTCGCCTCTCTTCCATAGTATAGAAAGAGACTTGGCGTAGAAAAGCCTCTTCTCCACAGTCTTAATCGCTATGTCCACCTCCCCAGGGGCGTATTTCGCCGCTAGGTAGATATTAGACATCTTAGCCACGTCGCTAGGCGAGAGGTCTTTTTTAACTACTGGACATAGTGTAGATATTACAAACCTCACGTCTACACGCACTTCTCTATTCACCGGGTCGAGTTCGTACTTAACGACTTTTGGCAAATAGGGAAAAGATCGACAAGTCAACGGCTTATATAGATCGTGGAGGAGACAACGAGTACCCTTTAGAAATGGGCACTTCTCCTCTTCGTCTAGGTGCATTAAATAACTCAACGCCACCCTAAGGCCAGTTTTTAAATCAGCTACTTTGTACGCCGGGGTGAAGACCACGGGGATTTCTAACTCCTCGGCGTATTTTTGAATAATGTAGACTTCGTGCGGCAGCACTGTGACGGGGCTGGCTTTACAACACAAGGCGCAGCCCGGCGCACATTTAAACTCCACGTCTTGGACAAAATTTCTCTTAAAAGATTTAAATGGGGGGCCTAGGCTAAAATGTGTTTGAACAAATCCTCGCGTTTGTAGGGCCCTTTGTACTAGGCGTAGTAGTCGGAGCACTCGTAAAGAGAATCTTGTCCATAGCCTTATTGATCATAGCTTTATTCATAGCGTTGATGGCCTTCGGCTACCTAGCCCCGGAGCAAGTATCCACATTACTACAACAATTTGGACATGTGGCAAAAGACGCTTTAGAAAACGCCACAAAGTTAAGAGAATTAATTCCATATACATCTATTGCGTTTATAATAGGGCTAGTCGTCGGACTGTGGAAGGGGTAAGTTTTTAAAAATACGCCAACGTATCCACCGGGGCGCCGAGGGGACGGTGGGAGCCCGGAGACGGGCCCCATCTGGAACCTCCCGCACCGCCCGCGGAAGCCGCCTGTGGGCCGCCGAGAGGCGGGGGTAAAAACCAACAGGCGGCGCGGCCCCCAAGTAGGGCCTGTGAGGCCGCGGCGAGGCCCGGGTAGGGGGTTAGACTAATACCCAGACAGAAGCGGGGGTATGCGGCGCCCCCCTTAGACTTATATAGACGTCTCTAACAATGTTTGTGATAACTGTGGGGGAGCTCGACGGAGTGCCTAGAATAGTGGCCTCTCTCAACCCCTCTGTAAATGAATTTCTAGCTCTAATCGGCGTAGATCTCGCAGGTGTGGACGTCTTTTCTTATAGACCACGTGAGCTTCAACAAAAGAGAAAAGTGGGGACTTTTATAGACATCGACGTAGAGGCCGTGGAGAGGCTGAGGCCTGACTTGATTATTCTGTACTACCCAGTCCAGAGACATATACTAGAGACGGCGTCTCGCCTCGCCAAAGCCGTGGTGGCGGTCCCCACCCCCACGGGCGTTGACCACGTAGCCGCAATTTTTAAATTTTTTGCAAAAATATTCGACAGAGACGAAGAGGGCGACAGAATCGCGGGTATATATAGAGATTTGTTGAGGGGGGCCGTGATTTATCAAAACGTCGCCGCTGTGATAAACCTAGGCACGTACGAAATGCCGTGTAGAAACAGCTGGGTTGCAGAGACGCTGTCTAGAGTGGGGCTAGTATATATAAAAACCCCGCCGTGTATATTTAAACAATTTAAAGAGCCGCCGACCTTAGAGGGAGTAGAGTTCGTAGTTTACGAAGCCAGAGGCAAAAAGCCGCAAGAGGCTGCTTTCCTCGGCGAGAGGCCTCACGTAATTACTCCAAACGACACTCTAGCCCACTACGGCCCCTCCCACCCCATTGACTTATTAGGCGTGGCCGAGGCAGCGGCGAGGGGGGCCCGGCTGGTTAAAGAGACCTCTAGCGTATTGAGGCCGTCTCTACGCGACGATTGGTACAAGCCCTATAGATGAGAGTATATATAGGCATAGACGACACAGACAGCCACAGGGGGGGCTGCACCACCTACGTGGGGTATATACTGGCGAAAGAGGTGATAAAGAGGTGGGGCCGCCACGCCTTTTTAGACTTCCCCCGGCTGGTGAGACTAAACCCCAACGTCCCTTTCAAGACTAGAGGCAACGCCGCCGTGGCTCTAGCTCTGGAAATACCCGAGGGGGACATAGAGGAGTTGTGGAGACTGGCGGTGGAGGTCGTCTCTACAAACGCAGACTTCGTGGGGAAGACCTCCCCCGGCTTGGCCATGGCGGTGGGGGAGGTGCCGGAGAGGGCTAGACTTGTGTATAGACACGCCTTGACGCAGATAGTGTCTATAGACGCCGCCGAGAGGACTGGCCTCGCCACATGGGGAGGCAGGGGCAAAATCGGCGCTGTGGCGGCAGTAGGCGCCGAGTGGAGAAAATCTACTTTTGAACTTATTGCATATAGAGGGGGGGATAGGGCGCCTATACCTCTAGAGGCGGTGAAGACCATGGATTTACTCACCTACCCCTACACATTCCACAACTACGACAAGAAGAGAGTTTTAATCCAGCCCAGAGGCCCAGACCCGGTCTATTACGGCGTCAGGGGGATCACCCCCCACCACCTACTGTGGGCCAAGCATTACCTCGACCAATACGTAAAGCCGACGGGGTGGGTTATCTACCGTACAAACCAAGCCACAGACGCCCATTTAGAACTCGGCGTATTTTACAAAGAGCCCCTCCCCTACTCGTACTACATAGCCAGGGGGCTGGTGGTAGAGGCCAGGAGGACAAAGACGAGACACCTACTGGGGAGACTAGACGACGGGCTGGAGTTTGTAGTCTATAGACACCTGGGGGGCCTCGCCGGGGAGATAGAGAGGTGCCGAATGTGCTACGTCGAGCTCCGCGGCGGCTTAAAGCCCAGAGGCGACAAGTTATTTCTATACGTAGAGAGCGGCGTAGTGTTAGGTAGATATATAAAGACGAGGCCTAGGTGTGTATACTGCGGAGGCTCTCTAGAGAGCTTGGGCAGATCCGGCGCCAGGAGGTGTAGAAAATGCGGCACTGTGTACCACACCTCAGAGATAAAGTGGCTATACGTAAGAGAGAGTAGGTACATCATCCCCAGGCCCGGCATGCGGAGACATCTACTCCGCCCCCCGGGCCTAGACGTAGAGATCCCCAACTACTTCTCGCCCGGCGATGTGGAGTGGATCGGCTAGAGTATTTCACTCACTACCTCTCTGGCGGAGTCCGACAGCGAGGAGAGGTATTGGTCGACGAGACTCGTAATTAACAACGTCGGTATTTCAGACTTCGGAACTCCCCTCGCCCTTAGGAAAAACTCTTTTTCTTCATCGAGCGAGGCATCTGCCGCCGAGTGCCTCGCCCCCGCCACCTCGCCCGTCTCTACTAGAATAACTGGCTGTGTGTTCGCCACGGCGCCCTCTCCAGCTATGTATATAACCCCCTCTACTGCGTTCTCACTCATCACGCCCGTCTTGGCAATCCTCCCAACCGCCCTCTGTGTGACAAAAGACTTGTCTCTAGCCACTCCTATCAATTTGGCGTAGCCCCTCCCCTCCCTCCCCACGTTGACCACCGACACTAGGTGGTCAATTCTACTGTCGCCAACGCCCAACTCCAGCCCCACAACCTCTACCGCGGCCCTCTCGCCGATTATATACTCCTCCCTCACTGTGTTCATCACGCCGCCGGTCACCAAAGGCCTCGCCCTAGCCTCTGAGTATACCTCAAGAGATGAGTGTAAATACTGAGGCCCCGCGGCCTTTGAGACCAGTACATACTCCACCCCGCCTCTCAAGACCCCCTCCACCACGGCCGTGTGCATCACCCCAGCGCCTGACTCAGCCACCACGACGACAGAGCCAGAGGCCTCTCTCTCTACCTCAAGTACTACATGACTCGCCACGTGGCCCCCCGCCGGGGCGTAGCCCAGGAGCCTTATGACTAACGGCCTCTCTAAAGCCCCAACCACTCTCACATAGACAGCCCTAGAGAGGGCAGAGGCGTGCAACGCCAATATTCTACTACTAATAGAGAGATATTTAAAAACATCTCCACTCTCTCGCACCTCCACACCTCCACAACTACCTACGTCTACCCCACCTGCCACAACCACTTCACATAAACCCGCCCTTCTCTCCACCTCGACGTTGTAGACGGGGACGTAGCCCTCGAACTTAGACCAGTCTGTGTAATACCTCACAGTGGGCGAGTCCGCCACCTCCTGCCACGGAAGTTTTGACAAAAGCTCTTTGCCAACTCTACGGACGGTGTCCAACTCCACGTGTCTACTCCGAATTCTATATAAACCTATCCTTTACTCACACA
>CAMLLK010000108.1 GCA_946480885.1 uncultured Thermoproteales archaeon | reverse complement strand
AAAGTGCCTAAGTCAAAGTGGTTTATTGAGTAACCACCGTAAATATTTAAAAAAGAGATATGTATATTCTCTGTGGATATAAAAAGCTTAGTGGCTTCAATATTAGCTACTTTAGAGAGTGCAGACCTCATGACAATATACGCGCTTTCAATAGTATATAGAGAGGAGACTAAGCAAAAAATAGAGATTTCGCCTTTTCATATTATTGAAGTTCTTCGCCAATTAGTAGAAGAAGGCTATGCAATTGAGTATGAAGAAACTACACTTGACTTATCGAAAAAAACTAAAAAATATATAGCTACAGATAAGGTATTTACTATTGCTAAGCCTTTGCCCGATAAAGTATTACAAATTGCCAAACTTAGATACATCACGCCTGTGTTCTACGTTTTAATAAACTACCCGTCTTCCGTTAAGGCTCTGACGATTTCAAGTTAGTTAGTTCTCGAAATAACTTCTGGAAAGAAATATTTAAAAATTCAAATAATCTATAGACTATGACTACTGAAGTAAGGGGTCCATACCTAGGCATGAAAATACCGGAAGACTTGTGTTTCAACACCGACCACGGCACGAAATGCTTTGGCGACTATAAAGGCAAGTGGCTGCTTCTGTTCTCACATCCGGCAGACTTTACGCCAGTCTGTACCACAGAGTTCATAGCATTTAGTAGAAAATATGAAGAATTCAAAAAGAGGGGTGTTGAGCTACTTGGCCTCAGCGTCGACAGCGCTTTCAGCCATGTAGAATGGAAGAGGCAGATTGAACAACTATTTGGAGTAAAGATACCTTTCCCAATAATTGCAGATATAGATACAAAAGTTGCCAGTCTATTTAACGCAGTGCCTCCTGGGCAGACACTTACAGTTAGGACTGTCGCTTTAATAGACCCCGACTTAAAACTGGCGTGGTTTGCGGCGTATCCATACACAAATGGACGTAATGTTGACGAGATCCTTAGAATAATTGACGCCATACAGTTTAGCTATAAATATGGCTATGCCACTCCCGCTGACTGGAAGCCAGGCGACCCAGTGATTGTGCCTCCGCCAGCCACTACTGAAGACGCGGAGAAGCGTCTAAGAGAGCCTGATATTGAGTGTAAAGCTTGGTGGTTCTGCCAGAAGAAATACGAACTGATAGTAAAGTCTTAAAAACCGCTTTTTAAAACTTCAAATACTTTTTCAGCATATATCTTCCTCTCCCCTCCAAATTTCAAATTGTGATACGCATCGTATGCAGCTCTCCACATAAATAGAGGCAGTCCCACGTCTGCCCAGATACACCCACCCGGTATGTCTGGTGTATATTCTTTAACTAACTGCATGCCTGCGTCTATTTCAAATCTATATACAAATCTGTCGTATAGTGCAAAAGCTGCTAAAAAAGCCGCCGTCTTCTCTTCAAGTTTTATTCTAACCACGTCGTTAAACCATCTATTGAGCCATATACTTCTTTCCTTAAGTAATTCTCGAACCTCTGGAAGTTTAATATATACATATAGAGAAGGCTTTCCTCTATATATCCCCCAGTAGTGGACTTCTCTAAACTCTACTTCTGCCACATATTCATCTACGTAGACGTAAGCCCCGCCTCTTATTTGAGCCTTTGATAAAATTTCAAAATCTTCCACGTAATTTATTCGTTTTGAATTTTTAGCCGTACCACCCGCCGTTTACGTCGATAAATGCGCCGTTTATATATGAAGCGGCGTCGCTTATGAGAAAGGCTATAACTTCCGCCACTTCCTCTGGCTTCCCCACTCTTTTTAAATAACTCATTGTCTTTGCCCACGTCTCAATGTCGCCGGTCTCTGCCTTTTTATGAAACGGCGTGTCTATGAGTCCAGGTAGCACCGCCACTGTTCTAATTCCACGAGGCCCTAGCTCTTTCGCGAGAGCTCTTGTGAGCCCCAATAGTCCAGCCTTCGCCGCGGCGTATGCAAATGCGCCCCTTCCCCCACCTGTATATGCCGCAATTGAGCTGACGTATACAATGGCGCCGCTTTTCATAAGAGGAGTAAACAACTTAGTGGCTATATACGCGCTAGTGAGATTTAGGTCTATGACTTGGCGCCAATACGCCAGGTCTGACTCTGCTAGAGTTAACCTCTTCGGCAGGCCTCCTATGTTTACAACCAACGAGTGTATTTCGCCGAATTTTTCCTCTACAGCTTTTGCAAAAGTATTCATTTCTTCCCAAGACGTCGCGTCGGCCTTGAAGTGTAACACCTCCACGTTGTATTTAGCGGCTTCTCTAGCCACTCTTAGAGCTTCTTCTGTATTCTTTGCATAGTTGAACGCTACGTTATAGCCGCGCTTCGCCAATGCCAATACTGTAGCTGCGCCTATTCCAGTGGACCCCCCGGTCACTACGCAGTTAGGCATATTTATCTAAGTCTAGTGTCAATTTATGTTTGTAGCTGGCGTAGACTTAGCTGTCAAGAGACCCAGCGCCTTGGCTGTGTTAGACAATTGTGAACTATTGCTACTCGCCTTTGCTAAAAACGATGAAGAAATTGAGAAAATTATTTCATTAATGTCTCCCTTAGTGGTTGCAATAGACGCGCCGTTGACAAAACCCAGCTCTGGAGGTCTTAGAGATGTAGAGAAAGAGCTACGTAAATTAGGGCACAGACTACTGCCACCACTCATGGGGCCTATGAGGGAATTGACTAAAAGAGGGATAGAGTTGAGTAAGAAATTAAATACACGCGTAGTTGAAGTGCACCCATTGACTAGTCTAAGGTCTATGGGCGTTACAAGAAGCGAAGTCGGGAAGAAGTACGGAGTTTATAACGTTGACTTAATCGACGCAATTGTGGCGGCTTTAACGGCGTTGGCGTATCTACTTGGACAATACCGCTCAATAGGGCCTTTTGTCTATCCCACAACTAGGGTCTGTCTCTAAAGCGCCTCGTAGTGAAGACTTCAGTAGTTCTCCTGCCCAACGCCAGATCTGCAGCGGCCTTCCCTAATGCAGGTCCATAGGTCCAGCCCAGGCGACAGGCGCCTGTGACAATAACGACAGAATTTAATCTATCAATGACTGGAAAACCGTCGGGAGTGCATGGCCTATAGCCCACTGCCATGTCTATGATATCGAAGTCGCCGAGTAGTCTCTTTGCGTTGTTAATCACTCTATTTGAAGGCGTATGGTCGTCACTCCCATCTAGGTCGAATCTCCCCGTGATCTTTGTCCACTTGGAGAGAGGGACTACCGCGAATCCATAGCGCATGTCGAGAAACATATGTCGAGCTTTTGCAAATGTCCTAAAGCCGTATCCCTTAAGGGGGGCCACCGGCACTCCTAACTTCCTTGCCCAATACCCCGCTGCAACAATTACTACGTCGCCGCGCTCTACGGCGCCCCCCTCTAGCCAAACATCAGTCCCAACGATTTCTTCAGCTCTTCTTTTAATAAAAACTACGTCTGATAACTCTCTCTTTAACCTCTCGACAAAGTCTTCAGTGGATAACTTCGCGGCGTCTAGATAGACTAAGGCATCTTGTCCACAACAAAATCCACGTTCTACCTTCGGCGTAAGCGGGTCTCGTCTAGCCTCTTCGAGTGCTTTTTCAACGTCGACTCCAATTTCATACAAAGGCTCTTCTGAGTAGTCAAAGTCGTTTTTATCTTCTGCAAACCCCTTGTATTGCCGCCTATAGAAATCGCCGAAAAATATAATACCATCCCACATCTCTGGCGTAGGCGCTTTTCCGAGTACTTTTAGATATGTTGAAATCCAAGCCCTATCTAATGTCTTAACCCGCGCCTCGCCTTTAAACACCATATATATATACTTATATAGGTATGACTTCACATTTATTCTATTAATGACAAATCGCGTAAATTCTAAAATACCAGCCGCGGCTCTAGACCATTGTCCAAGATCTCCTTGTTCTATAACTACTACGTCTACGTCCTCCCGTCTAAGGTAGTAGGCAGTGAAGAGGCCAACGACCCCGCCTCCAATTACAACGGCTTTCATGAGAAGAGACATATACCGTTTTAATAAAATTGGTATGAGAAGTATATTCATAGCAGCCATAGCGTTAGTCGCCGGCTTACTCCTCGGCTTTTTAATTTACAACTCCCGATACGACTTCGCCTCATCTTACTCAGACCACGTCAACTTCTCAATGTCCTGTGTCGGTTGAGACTATTAAAAAAGAGGGAGGGACAGACGCCACGTGGCCTCCATGGGAGTGGGTAAGAGGCGGGACAATCGTATGGTGGGATATAGATATAGCTAGGGAACTAGGAGTGGAGTTGGAGATTAGAGATATACGATTTGCGGGTTTAATAGAAGCCGTGAGGCGGGGCGACGTAGATATAGCAATTAGCGCAATTACGTGGACTACGGAGAGAGAAAAGGTGCTAGAGTTCTCAATGCTATTGTAGTGGTGACAAAAGCCGACAGACAAGATATAGACAAGGTAGATGACCTCTATAGAAAACGGGTGGGAGTTCAAATTGGAACTACTCATGAAGAGTGGGCAGCTGAGAATTTAGAAAAAGCCGGGAGGGCTGTAGTCAGTAGATACGACAAAGTTTATCCGTATATGGTTGAGGTGTTGAGAAGAGGAGATGTAGACGCAATAATATTGGACAGGTCTATAGCAACGGCCTTAGTTAAAAAGTTTCCAGACCTTAAAATCGCATTTGAGAATCCAGGTTCTGCTGGGTTTATCTCTGTAGCTATAGATCGGAAGAGCACACGTCTGAACTCCAGTCACGAACGGTTATCGC
>CAMLLK010000107.1 GCA_946480885.1 uncultured Thermoproteales archaeon | reverse complement strand
CCTGGCGAAATTTGTCTCAGCGAGGTTTATAAACACTCTTTCCACCACCTTGTTTTTATCTAGCTGCCGAGCTATACTGTTTTTTAAATGTTGTTCTAAACTCTCCCCTCTTTTCTTAAACAAATTGGCCTCTCTAATCGCCGTCGACAGGACTTGTTCTACCTTTGACAGAGAGTTCAAAACATCCCTCGGCGGGGCTTTGGCAATATCGGCTTTATCTCCCATTAATACTGCGGAAAGTTCATTGCTAATAGACGTCGCAACTCTGTTGAATATCGGGTCTTTGAACACCACCGGATCTCCGCTGAACCACATTGCCAACGTATCGACATGGTAGACATGCGGAGTGCTTTTAGGCATGTGCCCCTTCCTTCTTTTATATGCTATGATCAATTCCGATCTGGCCACCGCCACGGCCAGGGGGTTTACGTCCAGCCCAACAATTTCATCGTAAGCCTCGTCGGGATCCTCTCCCTCGTCCACCTTTCTGTGAAACGCCCTCACCAAGAAGGCGCCAGATCCGCAGAAGGGGTCTAGGACTAATTTCCCCTTTAGCTGAAATTCCCTAAGTATTAAATCAACTACCCAAAGCGGGGTGTAGTACTCGCCTATTCTCCGCCTAGTCTCAGGCTCTATCAACACCTCGTAGAGCTGTCTGAAAACGTCTTCCTCTCCTCCCAGCTTCCAATCAATTAGAGAAACCCTCGACACAATTTCATCTGTCAAGTGTTCCAACGCGGCCTTCGACTCCTCGTCGAGCTTGTCGTATACCAGCTTCCACCAGTTTAAATAGGGTATGGCCACGTCCAGACCTATTCCGTTAGATGCGATGAGAACGCCGCTACACATGTCCACCGAATTGCCCCGGAAGGCCAGGACCTCGGAGAGACTGGCCAAGACTATCATATGCATCAGTGTATGTCTTATGAACAAATCGCTCACCTCGCCAACGTTTCCATACAACATCTCTACAATTCTCTTATACGCCTCAAAAAGAGGTGAAACTATGGGGTCCTTTTCAACCTTCTTGAAAACCTCTCTCAATTTCCGAATCATCTCCTCCTTATCGAGTGAAAACAGTCTTTCTATGTTCTCAGGTCTTGGAGGTATTTTGAACTCCTTTACCTCACTGGCAATTATCTGCTTCAACAGTTTTAAGGCGCATTCTCTTTCGCACTCGTATTTCAGTTTGAGCTTCACTTCGCCATTCCGCTCCACTTCGTATATCTGCCACTGATCCCAATTGGCTATCACGTAGTACTTCACGCCTTTTAAATACCTGAGGTAGTGTCTCTCCGCTTTATCTTTAGCCTCTTCAAACTCATTGACACGTGATTTGTATTCAAAAGCCATAAACCCGCCGAATACCGCGTCTACCCTATCCTTTCTGCTGTGGGAGATGTAAACCTCCTGCGGCATCAGTATAGAGATGTCGATATCTTGAGGCGCATCGAGAAATCTCAGCAACAGATCAAGCGGCTTGCTACTTTCTATGCGCAACCTCTCTCTGATAACTTCGATAATGATTCCGCGAAACGCCATTGAAACGTTTACTCTAATATTTTCATGCGGAGCGGACATATACCCCTAGTAACCCCTTTCCAAATTGATAACACTCTACATCTCCAGAATTTCGA
Organism: uncultured Thermoproteales archaeon; assembly: GCA_946480885.1. Next base: position 3,131 of record CAMLLK010000107.1, on the reverse strand, counting down.
TACGTATGAGGCCGCGGAAGCTGAGAAGCCACGCCTACTCCTTGCTCACCACTTTGAGGCATACTTCCAACGCCTTCTGCACTGCAACGCGAGACGCCGCGTCGGGCTACGGCTGTTAAAAACCGGCCTTCCCGAACAAGCCTCGAGGCCACACAAACGGATTTCCAATTCCATGATCATGTAGTCTCTCTATATGTTATAACAAAAACTCAGCGGTCGGCCGGCTCTAAGACGATCTTATTGCCTTCCTTCCTGATGTAATATACGCCCTCTCTGATTTTCAGTGCCTCCGCCACGTCGCTGGAGACGTAGACTGCAATACACGTCTTGCATACTCTTACTCTCACTTTCATTTTCTGCAGATCTTCACTTTATACTTTCTGCCGCTGAGCTCTGCGGGGCCGAGTGTGGGGAGGGTTGCGCCGTGTTGCGGCGCCTCTTCCCTGCAATTATCACCGCGAGCGGGACGGCGGTTAGAAGCGCAGCTAGTGCCAGGAGCTCCCAGCCGCCGCTGGATGTGTGCACCGGGCAGTAGCTGGGCCGTGTTAAGAAGCGCAACGCAACAGAAGCTAGAGAGGATATGGTAAATATCGCCAAAGCTATTACCGCAGTTTTTACAACCCAGTGCATGGGAAAATAAGAGAGGGGGGTAAAAAACGTGTTGTCTTTCTAAACGCCTAACTTCGGCCCCTTTGCCCCCTTTTCCAGCGCGACCGTCGGAGCGCTGACGCGTTCAAGCACGTCGCTTCTCAGCTTTTCAACCTCTTGAACAAGTCTCTCGATTTCCCCAAATTTCGCCTCAATCCGCCTTAAGCTCTCGTGCAGTTTCTGGTAGTCCTTGGCGAGCGTTTCGGCTACCAGCTGGTCGTTTACTAAATGCGTTACCTTCGGCGTGGTGAGCTTTCTCTCAATTGTAGCCGCTATTTCATTTGCTATGTCTGCCGCGTTAGACCCGGGCGGGAATATTGCGGAGAGCGCGCCTAAGTGGCCTACCACCACGACGCCGTAGCGGGAGGCGACTTCTCTAACCGCTTCGTCAATAGCTTTTTTAGACGCCTCATCCGCCCGCAGCGGGTTGCTTGCAACAATAAGCCCGACTCCCTGCCTCTGAGGCGGCGGGGGCGTGTTGTAAATAATTGTGTATAACGCGTCGTTGGCTAAGTACAGCTTAGCGGCAGTCTTCCATATAAGTCCTCTCGGGATTACGTTAGCGTTTTCATTGAAGTCAGCTAAAATTCCGTATCCAGCGTCTCTGTATTTAACGTCTTTTGGCTCAGGCGTTTTAAACTGCGGTGGCAGTTTGTGGTAAAGCTCCTCTGCGAACCGCAGAAACTCCGGCACGTCCCAGTTTTTCGACGTAATGTAATATGCTATAGCTCCCGTGGAGCCGTAGCGCGGGACGTAGCGCGCGATTTCCTCGTGTTTAGGCATGGCGAATTTAAACGCCGAATCGACGTCTATAATGCGCAACACCTGCTCGCGGGACGCTCCGCCGGGTATTTCATGCACCGCCATGTCAAACAGCGAGCCCAGCCTGGCCCACTCCTCGTAGAACTTGCCCCCGGATCCAAACATACTTGCGATTAACAGCTTATTCGCATATCCGCTGTGTGTTAAAAACAAACTCGCCCCGGCTTTGCGCAACTGTTGCCAGTGCTCATGCGGCGCGTGGTCTATGACGTCGATAACCGTATAGCGTATGCCGATGCCGGCAAGCGATTTTACCGCCTCTATTAGCTTCGCTCTGCGCGCCGCCTCCACTTGGGGCGGAATGTCCATCTGTATAATTTCCTGCGGATTTGCCGACAGATAGTTCATTGTTTGTTGCAAGTCGAACTGGGCGGCTGAGGTGCCCGGCTGGCTGTCCTGCGGCCCTGCGAAGTGCGAATACACCATAACAGGCTCCCCAGCGTCTCTATGCGCGTATATCGTTACAACGCCGTAGGTAAGTCCGTCTCCATCTGTATCCGCTATTGCTAGTCTGGGCGTTTTCATCGATATAAATTATAGAAAAAATCGGCCCCCTAAGGGTAATTTTACCAATGGAGAAGTACCTAAAGGCGTATCTAAGGGGCTTTGAATATGCCCGCAGTCCGGAGGGGCGGGAGTTTGCACTGCACCCCCCGCCTGTCCACGCCGACGACGCTATTGCCTCGTCTGCCTTCGCTCTGGGGCGCGCCGCCGAGGTTAAGAGGCTGCCGCTGGATCAGGCTAAAGCGGCGGCTGAGAGGGGGGCTGTTTTGGCGGACTACGGCGCTGAAATTATAGAGGAGGTGCCGGATGCCGCTGTGTTCGACCACCACATCTTCCAACGCGGCGTTGTGCGTCCGCCAGGTGTTCCTATTGCTACAGCGGACATAGCCTTCTACATTCCAAAAGTAGCCCCTATTATTACGGAGTTCGCGAAGTCTTACATAAGAGAAGTTGCGGAAATAGACAACGGCACGTTTGTAAAACGGCATGCAGAATTCAGCCATATGTTTGCCACTTCGGTTGCGTTTGAATATGCAGACGTGGCAATGCTGTCTGCCATTGGGAACAAGCTGTTTAGGATGACGCACAGCGAGTACCGAAGTGCTTCTCTGAACAGCTTTATCGCCGGGGTGAGAGAGGTTGTAAAATCGAATATAGATCTATTTAGAGTAAATATGCCGAAAGACTTGTTAGTGCAAAACGCCGTCGACGCGGTATTGACCCGCAACTACCGCCAGCTAGGCCAGCTTGTATTAGGCGGTTCAGTTAGGAGCAACACGGTATATGAAATCTCGCCTATCGACGCCGCGGTGGCAAAGGCGTTGCCGCCTCAGTTGCAGGAGAAGTACGGCAGAGCAGCGGCGGAAAAGGCGCTAAAAATGCTGACGGCGTTGAAAGAGGCGAAGGTAGTAGCCGTGGAGTATGTGAATAAGAACAACGCCGTCGTTACAACAAAGGCTGTCTTCATCCCGACGCCTGTCCCGCAGTCGCTGGCGGAAATTGTGCTGGAAGAGCAGAAATTGAAGTTAGCCGTTGCGCCGAGCCCACGCGGCGGATTTATCGCCTACGGCACCATGGCGGCACAAGTGGCATCTGGCATAAAGATAGGCGGCGCAGTATACGCCGTCAGCGCATTGAAAATACACTCCGCTGAGATC
>CAMLLK010000106.1 GCA_946480885.1 uncultured Thermoproteales archaeon | reverse complement strand
ACGAGATAACCGTTCGTGACTGGAGTTCAGACGTGTGCTCTTCCGATCTCCCTCACCGTGGGGAGGCTAGCCTCTTTTCTCTCTTGTTTTGCAACAGCTGAGAAGAATTTCCATATCACGAAACTACGACCAAGTCTATTAAAACTCCAGAGTTTAATATACTATGTATTATGTCTATGGACTTGACAGAACTAAAGGCTACAGTAAAAAACTGTAGAAAGTGCCCCCTCTATAAACATAGGAGAAATGTAGTGCCTGGAGAGGGTGCGGCGGGGGCCAGGTTGATGTTTGTAGGCGAGGCTCCTGGCGCTTCTGAAGATGAACAAGGCAGGCCGTTTGTCGGCGCCGCTGGTAGATTACTGACTAACGCCCTGGCGCAGTTTTCAATATCTAGAGCAGACGTCTATATAACCAACGTGGTGAAGTGTAGGCCGCCGGGTAATAGAACGCCCAAGAGGGAAGAGATAGAGGCATGTCTCCCCTATTTACTCAAAGAAATTGCGATAGTCAAACCTTCGAGAATTATCGCACTAGGGCTCACTAGCGGGAAGACATTACTCAAGCTGATAGGGAAAAAGGCGACGAGACTTGAAGACATACGTGGAATGTGCCACTCCGGCACATTTTTAGGAAATAGAGTGGAGATATGTGTGACATACCACCCAGCCGCCGTCTTGAGGGACCCCAGCCTGTCTGAAAAATTTAGAGAAGACTTGTCGAAATTTACAAGTGTTATATCTTAAATAGTGGAATATATCTGTGGTTTTCACATGTGTCCGCCGTGGATGCACAGCAGAGGACCATTTAGAAGAGTATAGGCACTCTACGACGTACTTTAGTTTAGATAGAATAAAACGTCGGCTTGTGGATATGTCTTACGAACAGATATCTCTGCTTCAAAAATTTAGACTAAATTGGCTATCTACAAAGAACCCGGTCTATATGTTTCTGTCGGGGAGTTTTGTAGTAGAGTGCCTCTGGGAGGAGGCTATGTGTAAACAGCTGGATTCTATGAAGTCAATTGGGCTAGTTGATAACGTCGGCGTTATGTATTATATTCCAAATACGTTGTTTCTAGATGAAGTTGTCGAAAACCTCCCCACGCCAGAGGTCTCCGAGGAGGAGTACGAAATTAAAAAATTCTATATAGTTAGTCTAAAAGGCGTTGCCGGCGACTTAGACGTAGTAGATAATTTTGTAAAATTTTTCGAAAAGTCTCCTGTGTTTATTACTAAAAAAATTATAAAAATTATAAAAAAGGTCCCATATATACCTCAATTAACTAATAAATATACAGACAGGATTGATATACTTTTAAAATCGTCAGACGGATCGCTTATAGGAATGGGATATGTAGACATCACTAAGACCTACCACATGGGCTTTTCGATAGTTAAAAACTACCTAATGTACGGCTTAGACAAGGCCATCTTACTACACCCCTACATAGACCACTCATTTCATAAAGAAGTGGCGAATAGGATAAAAAACCGTTGGGATATCTCCGAAGTGGGCTACGCAGTGGTGAATTTAATGGAGGAGGAGATGTACATCTACAAACTACCGAGGCCTAATAGATATCTACGTATGAGTTTAACGACGCAGAAAAACTCCAGTATAATTCGAAACTATATCGAATCGTTATGAGAGCTTTTGAAAAAAGCTACTCGATAATTTTTGGACGCTCTGCGAAAAAAATAGCAATCTACGCTGCGGCGGCGCTTACATTATTGGTTTTATACAAAACGTTTATACATCCCACCGCGCCTCTGTACTATCTATTGTTTGGCACAGTGTTGTTTACGTTGTTTTTTGTAGTTGATAGATCAGTTGTAAACCCCAAGAGGTCTTTCTACGTCGCTGTGATATCTACACTCATTGTAGCTCTACTAGACGTAGTTTTTAACAAACCGCCTCTAACTTTTGCATTAGTGGGCGGTATAATAAGCGCGTTAGTGGCGCAGTCGCTACGTTGTCGATCGCCGGCTTTTGCCCTCCCCTTGTTTTTCGTCTCTATAATCTATATGTATATGGGGAATGTGGCGCTTGCAGTAGCGGCGTCGATATACGCTGCTGTTATATACGGCATAAAGCCACTTTTGAAAAAAATTGCCGATGGGTTAGACGCCATGTGTATGTTCTCTAGTTTTCTCTATGCATTGTTCGCCGAAGACGACATGATAGAAGATGCGTTTAGAGAACTGTCGCAGAGAGAGAAAGTCCCAATTCATCTATACCTCATAGGCGGGAGGCACGTAGTGGCCGTGTCGGAGTTCCACCCAGGCCCTTTTAGACACATCGGCGGTGGCATGTTAGTAGATTTGTTAAACGACGCAGTTGAGAAAATGGGGTATAGGTTTGTATTTCTCCACGGCGTGGGGAGCCACGAGAGAGACCCAATATCTAAAGACTCAGTGTATAAAATTGTGAAAGCTGTGTCAAACGCTCTGGTGTATATGCAAAACGGAAAACGCCCAGTGGGCCTCCGGCCGAGTGTAGTAGAGGTGGGAGATGTGAGAGTAGTGAGCTTTAGCCTGGGGACTGCCCCCCACCTAGCTGTAGTGAGTAGAGTTAAATCTGCCTCAGACGACATACCTCTCTGGGTGGCGAGGAGAGTAGACCCCGGCGCGTATGTATTAGTAGACGCCCAGAATAAATTCGACGGCGAAGTGCAGTGGGTAGAAGAAGACGTCAAGTCGTTAGCTGAGGCTATTGCAAAACTACACGAAGTGGGGAAATGCACAGTTTTTAAAATTGGAGTGGGTAAAGTTGAGACCAAGCGGCTTGACCCACTGAGCTTTGAGATAGGCCCCGCCGGCGTCTCGGCGATTGTAACTCAATGCGATCGAGAGAGAGGTCTATTAGTAGTCTTTGATGGAAATAACCTCAGTGGAGAGTTATATAGAAAAATTATAGATAGGTATGGGAGAGAGTTCCACGTCGTTGAGGTAGTCACTACAGACACTCATAGATCCACAGGTGTAGGCTTCGGCAGAGGCTATAGGATAGTGGGAGAGCGTCTTAACCACGGCGATATCTTAAAAGCCGTGGATAAAGCGGTCTCAATGGCGTTGGAGAATATGGACGCCCACCCCGTCACATACGCCAGAGTAGAGGTGGAGGCAGAGGTATTGGGAGAGGAGGGGTTTAAGAAGATAAAAAAAGTCGTTAATATGTACAAGAGAATCAGTGCTTTGATTATAGTCGCCGTGTTTATAATACCGGCTATTGTAATAACGACGTTGGCATAAGGTTTATATACAGATACCGATGTGAATACATGTCTCATGAAAGTCCTACCACCGAGGCCGTTCTTGAGTACTTAGAGTCGATGATAGAGAGGCTAGAGCAATGGGTAAAAGAACAAGAAAGACAGATTAGAGAGCTGGAGACACACGGCAACGCCATGAAGACGGCAGATAGACTTGAATTGCTCTACTCTGCACAAGCTATGTTGGGGTATATCGCCAGAGTGTTGAAAGATTTCGAGTCTTGGCTAAACAATCCAGTAGTGACTTCTGTAATGCCAGAAGAGATGTTGAAGAGACTTGAGTCTATGTTGAGAGAGGTGGCCGTAATGTTTATCAAAGTAGACATAGCCCACACTACAGAATATAAAGAACTACTTTCTAAATTTGCAAAAGAGGGCAAAGTCCCAACTGTGTTAATGTTGTATGTACAACAAAGGCCCCAGCCGCCGCAGAGGAGGAGAAGCGAGGAGAGCGGCACTCCTAGATTTTTCTAAGGTTTGTATATATCTAGTCGTATTTTATACACGCCCGGGGCGTAGTCTCTAACGACTTTTCTACCAATAACTACACAGTCTTTACATACAGACGCCACGAGGTCTTCAGCTTCTTTAAAGAGATCTTCCTCCCGCCCGATGTGGTAGAAATGGACTACGCCTTCTTTTACACATTCAAGAGCTAATGGTAAATATTTATGGGCGCCTAAGGGTAGAGTAAGGAGGACTCTGTCGAATTTTTTCTTAAACCAAGGCGCCACTACTGCCACGTCGCCGTGTATAGCCACGGCGTTTTTTAACTTATTTAATCTAAAATTGTCGACCATGTATTTAAACCCCCATGGGTTGAGCTCTACAGCCACTATTAGACTAGGCTTTGCAAATTTTCCAATGGCCACCGCGTAGGGCCCCACACCTGCGAATAGATACAATACTCTCTCGCCCTCTCTAACTTGTTTAGCTATGTCTAGCCTATCGGTGTGGTCTCTTGAGGAGAAATAGACCTTAGTTGGGTCTACCTTGAGGTAGTAGCCGTGTTCTTTATGTAAAACCTCTGTGGGGCCCTTGACCAAAATTTCAAAGTTGTAAAGTCTATATTCGCCCGTCCGCCCCCCCACTTTCCTCAAAACTGTATGTACATGTTTATTAGCCTCTGTTATAGCCTTGGCCACTTCGTATTTAAACTCTTCGAGCTCTGGCGGTATCTCCACTATAGCGACGGCGCCGTTTCTAGAGCCTATGATCTCAAATGAGGTGGGGATGTAGTTTATTAAATGGGGCGGCACTACGTCGCTAAGTCTTTTCTTTAGGGCCATGTATATACTATATGTTTTAAATATCAGTCCCTGACCCCCTCTTCATATATCTGTGTGGTAAGTTCTCTTCATTAAGTATATATATCCCACAACCACTTTTAAACTGTGTCTACTAGGAGAAAGAAAGCCGAGGCTGAGGTCGCACAAGCAGCTGTAGAGGTCAGTCCAGATATAGACGTAGAGGAGCTAGAGGGAGTGGGGAGGGTGACTGGTGCGAAGCTGAAAGAAAAGGGCTACTTTACAGTTCGTGACGTAGCAC
>CAMLLK010000105.1 GCA_946480885.1 uncultured Thermoproteales archaeon | reverse complement strand
CATTGCTTCGAGTAAGTAAAAAGCCTCCAAGCGCCGCCGCAGCTGCGAATGCGCCTACGGCTATTAACAACTTTCTCCTAGTGACCATAGGCCTACATTCACAATTGTTTTAAAAACTTCCTCGCGCCGCTTGCTAATATCTTCGCTATTCTAATAGGCTCTGGGAGTTTGCCTTGTTTAATCGTGGCCTCTGCGGCGCGTCCAGCGTCTAAGTAGTCTATCCCCCACGCCCTTATGTATATCTTATAACCACTTTTTGTATAATAGGGAGCCGGCTGTCCGAGTTTTGTATAGGCCTCGAGTCTACGTTGCCAATCGGAGAAGAGTTTTCTAACTGCCTTCTCCACCTCGCCTCTAGGCTCTTCAAATATATAACACGCCACAGGCTTGCCAAATCTCTGCCAGAGAGACTCTCCGTCAATCCAGTTGTAGAATGAGACTATACAGCCGTCTAACATCACTAAATTTACGTCTGGCCTAGCCAAAGTCTTCAATATCCTAGACGCGGCCTCCGTGCCGTCGACTCCACCCAAGGTCGCCGTGTCGAACACCACGTCTTCAACAAATCCGTCTCTCCTAGCCAAGACGCCGGCGTATATTGAAAATCTATCTTCTAACTTAAAACTCTCCGCTATCGCCACCACTTTGAAATTCTTTTGTAAAAACTTTGGAAAAGAACTCGGCAAGCTCGCCTTCAGACGCGCTGACAAGACCCAGTCTAATGAAGTCTCTATATCCTCTCCTCCAGGAGAAGACACTGCCAATCTGCGCGCCGTGTTTTATAAATTTTGACTTCTCTCTAGTCTTAAACCATATAAAAAACGGCGTGGTCACCCCCTCTATATACTCTCTCGCCAATTTTTCTCTCCGCCTGAACTCAACCATCGCCTTCTCCACAGCTCTGTTTTTAAAAGCCACGTACATTACATATTGTACATAAGTAGGAGAGTGGAGATAGGTAGACTCTATTAAGTTGACAAACAAGTCGAATAACTCATTGGGCACGGCCACGAACCCCAAATGTAGCCCTGGGAAGTAGGGGTGTAGAGACCCCACTGCTATTGTAACCCTCCCCCTGGGCTGCACCCCCTCTGTCATCAAACTGTAGGTCAAGTCGTATATAACCACAGGAGCCTTGGCGGCCATTGTATCTAACTCAACTATGTCGTAGATATAGCCGTCTGGATTTCTCCAAATCGGCTGAATATACACAGCCTTAGGCCTTCCACAATTGGCGTATTTCAAAACTTCTCTCTGCGTGGGGTCCTCTGGATAGATACAGTCCCCCCCGTCTAGAAAAGCAGCAGCCACAAATCTAATACTATCTGAGAGACTCGTAGTGAAGATAACTTCGTGTCTATAAAAGCCGTGTCTAGACAAAACTCTTCGTAGTTCTTCTCTCGCCTCGGGCGCCCCCACTGTGTCGGTATATTGAAGCGATTTGTTTCCAAACTCTCTAAGCACTAAATCGTGTATACTCAAAACGAGATCCCAATCATCTAACTTCACCCATTCGCCAGAGAGGTCAACCATTTATCATATAGAAAACTTAGATATTAATGAAAATCGGTCGGCGAGCCCCAGCCTCGTTGAAAAAATTAGTTTTTTCAAAAACTATGGCCGTGTATATATCAACCAATTACATATTTGTAAAGGCGTTGAGACGGCTTAACTCTCCCCAGCGCTGCTGCCCCTCCGCTACAGAGGAGACACTAGGCGCCAGGACTCAACAGATAGATTGAACTGCGAGAGAGCCACAGACAGTGCCACACAGAGTTCACCACCGTAGCTGGCGGTGGCCTCTGCATTCGGCGTGGTAGATAGATACGTCTCTACGTATGGCACAAGGCCCAGATACCACTTCGTTAAATCCATCGCCTTAGAGACAGCCTCTATAGACTTTTGAAAAGAGGCTTCGAAGAGGTGGGCGGGCATAATAAAAGCGGCTGGCGTCGGCGTAGTTCAAGAAAGTGGCCCTAGCCCCAGCCGACTTAGCCACGTCGACGCACGGCGTAGCCAACGGCAGCCTACGCCATAGACACATGGTAATATGGCCAGAAGTTGTGTAAAGCTTTAGGAATTGGCCCACTAGAGGTCGTCTACTCAATTGTGGCCGAGCGTAGACTGTAAAAATTGGCGAGAGGATACGTTGGGGACAAGTTATTTAGCCTTTTTTCCTAAACTCCACCAGAGCCTCTAGGATGTGACGCGCCACGTCTACGCCAGTGGTTCTACTCAACGCCTTGAACTCAGGTATGCCGTTTACTTCATTTACATACAGCCTCTCTCCCACTAATATGTCCACGCCTGCGTAAAACGCCCCCACCGCCTTCGTCGCCTTCACTGCCAACTCTTCTAACTCCCCGTCTATTTTCTGCGGTAGAGTAGAGCCGCCCCTCGCCGCATTGCTACGCCAGTCGCCACTCGGCGGTACTCTCCTCATAGCGGCCACTGCTCTATCCCCTACGACGAATACTCTAATGTCTTCTCCCGTCCCCACGACCTCTTGCATAATATACACTTCGCCCTCTGACGACTTCATAACTAATTTCAACTCCTCCTCTGTAGAGACCAGCGCCACCTTCCTCCCCCAACTACCGCTGACAGTCTTCACAATCGCCCTATCTCTCACCTCTACGTCCGACTCGCCGAAGAGGACAGACGTCTGGGGAATTGGTAAATTCGCGGCTTTTAACTTCGCAATTGTCAAAGCCTTGTTCCAACTAATAAATAAAGCGCTAGAGGAGTTTATAGAATATCCCCCACTGCTCTCCACCACGGCCGCTGCCACAACCCCTTTGTTGTGGCTAAGAGTCCTTATCAAATAGACGTCGGGGTCCCAGCTCTCTACTTTTACAACATTCCCAATTTTAATAAGGCGGAGCGAGACCCCCATCTTCTCCGCGGCTTTTATCAACATCTTCTCCTCTTCTCTAGCTACGTCGTAGACTAAACTCACCATGGCGTAGCCTCCAGCCTCCCGTTGTTGTAGAGCCAGAGAAACGCCTTTGCTAACTCTAACGCCAAAGCCGCATCTAAGACTAGAGGCGTGTTTGTATCCGCCGCAGTTCTCCTCAAGGCGTAGTCTCTCTCCGGCGTGACGCCGGCTGTCATCACAATGTCTATCTTTTTCCACTTTAATAAATCCAATAGCCCGTCTCCCAACTCCTCTGGCGTATATACCTCCAGCCTTGTCCGTAGAAGCGACGCCGCTTGGCTAAGCACTTCTTCATGGCGCTTGTCGTATGTATAGACCAACGCCGTTTTGTTAGGCACTTTATTTGGAGCGGCGGACAGCCAGCTTTTTAACAAAGCCTCTTCGTAAAACACGCCGTTTGACGCCACCTCGCCTGTGCTATACATCACAGGTCCAAGTCTCGGATAGGCGCCCCTCAGACGCGCCCAGCTGAACTGAGGCGACTTCACCCACCACTTCGTAGGCCTTAGCGTAATTATATCATCGTCGAAAGGAAGCCTCCCGTTTGTTAACACATCAGCCACCAACGACATATAATTTACGCCAGTGGCTTTACTGACAAAAGGCATAGATCTACTCACTCTTAGATTTGCCTCAATTACATAAACGTCGTCGTGGACTATAAACTGTATATTCATAGGCCCTTTGACCTCTAACTCAGAGGCTATCCTAGACGTAATATCCACCATCTTTTTCACATAGACCTCGCCAAGCCTCCGAGGAGGCAGCACCATAGTGGAGTCCCCAGAGTGAACCCCAGGCGGCTCTATATGTTCAATAGGCGTAGCTACTAACCCCCTGCCGTCAGACACTGCGTCTACCTCCGCCTCCACCCCCCTAGGCATAAATTTAGAAATTACCACTGGGTACTCTCCACTCACCTTAGCCGCCCTTGTTAAGAACTTTACTAACTCATCTTTGTCATACGCCACGGCCATATACGAACCGCCTAAGACGTAGCTCGGCCGCAGCAAAACTGGATACCCAAGCGCCTCCGCCAACTTCACCGCCTCTTGTATACTCACAGCTGCAAACCACTCCGGCTGTTTAATACCAAGCCTATCGAGAAGTTCAGAAAACTTGCTCCTATCCTCAGCCACGTCTATAGACTTCGCACTAGTGCCGCCCAGCCTCAACCCGGCTAGTCTTTTGTATAGACGCTGGCCAATTTGGCCACCTGCATAGAGAACAACAGTGACCTCCCTCCCCTCTTTTTCAACAATGTCTAAAATCCTTTCGTAACTTATCTCGTCGAAGTATAGCTTATCCACCACGTCCCAGTCAGTAGATACAGTCTCTGGGTTGTAGTTCAAAATAGCTACTCTAAAACCTCTATTTCTCAACTCCTGTGCCAAGTTTACAGTAGACCAGTCGAACTCTACACTCACCCCAATTCTAAAGACTCCCGCCCCCACTACTAAATAATCTACAGACGGCGTCACGTCGTCGTAAAAGCCGCCGTAGGTTAAATAGAGGTAGTTCGTCTCCGCCGGCCACTCGCCTGCTAGTGTATCAATTTTCTTCACTACAGGCCTTCTCCTACTCTTCCGCACCTCTTCTACAGACTTTTTTAATAACTCAGCGATTAAGTCGTCGGAGAAGCCAAGCCTCTTCGCCTCCTCTATGTCGCCTTCGCCACTCTCTAGTTTTTTATACATCTCGACTATTTTGCCAATGGCCCTTATATAGAACCGGTCGACCTTTACTATATTGTAAATCTCCTCTACAGAGACTCCGAGGTATATAGCCTTCGCCGCGCAGATAGGCCAATACGGTCTGTAACCTCTGAGACAAGCCAAGGCTTCGTCAAGAGACAACTCGTTGAAGAACCTCCCCCCCACCAGCCCGGGCTCTCCGATGTCTATCATCCTTACGGCTTTT
>CAMLLK010000104.1 GCA_946480885.1 uncultured Thermoproteales archaeon | reverse complement strand
CTTCGTAGAAAAGAACACCCCACCTTCAATGACATTTTAAATGAAGTAAAACAAAAAATACCGTCAATTAGCGCAAGTACAGTTTATTCAATATTGAAGCTCTTAGAAGACTCTGGCTTAGTCATATCTTTTGAACACAATGGTAGGACGTACTACGATAGTGTAACTCCCCACATCAATATAGTCTGTATAAACACAAATAGAGTTATAGATATGGAAGATAGCAAAGTTTTAAAAGATCTAGAGAAGTTAGGAATACAGCCGTTGACCATTTTAATAAAAGCTATCTGTAACGAGGAATCAGTTGTGGATTCTTAATTCATTAATCAACGGCGCGGTGTACTTCATCATTGGAGTAGTGTGATTTTTGATATAAAGCTTTTCTGAAGATATTGATATATAGCTCTATTTATTAATTACACAATGTACGACTATGTTGTTGTCGGCGCTGGCGTCATAGGTCTGTCTACTGCCTACTACGTTAAAAAATTGTCTCCGGCGTCGCGTGTTTTAGTTATTGATCAATTGGCGGGCGCCGGAATGGGCGACACTGCCAGATCTGCCGCCGCATTCCGTACGATATTTACTTCGTGGATAAACAGAGCTCTGGCAAAGACAAGTGTAGACTTCTACAAAGATCTACAGAAGAAAGGCGTCGACCTCGGCATGAAATTCGTCGGGTACTTATTCTTCGTCCCTTATCCGAGTGCAGGTGCTATGGAAAACATCGCAGTAGAGTTGAAAAACAGTGGCGTCGCCGTAGAACTAATCAAAGAGTTGAAATCTCTTATTAGATTTAAAGTATCAGACGACGAAGAGGCTAGGGAAATGGGTCTGCCAGACGTTGCCTTTGGTTTATTAGTAAAGGAGGCTGGCATAATGGACCCCGAGAAGTTAGTTAAATTTTACTACCACTCTTTTATAGAGGCGGGCGGCGAAGTTTTATTTAACACTAAAGTAGAGTCTGTTGTTTTCTCACCCACTCGCCCGCTGGGCGTGCCAGGTGAACCGTTTCTTTGGCAAGACATAAAGATATCTGCTGTTGAAACATCAAATGGCACAATAGAGACGAGAAATGTAATACTTGCCACTGGCGCATGGACTGAGAAAATCCTTGACTCTATAGGCATAGGGCTCCCCTTGAAGCCTAGAAAAAGACAGATATTTGTAGTAAGGGCGGATGGTGAACTAAAAGATTTGTTAGAGACTAGTTTTACAGAAGAGGAGTACATGCCTATGTTTATACTACCTAGAGGAATATATATTAGACCAGAGCCGGTAGAGAGAGCGTTTTGGATAGGTGTGTCTGACCGTAGACCTTTTAGCCTTGAAGAGACGCCAGAGCTGGAGGAATCTCTATGGCGTTTTGGAATTTATCCAGTTTTGTCTAAGTACATACCCAGTTTTGAAGGCCGTCTTCCCTATAGTGGATGGGCCGGCCATTACGATGAAAATATTGTAGACTACCAACCAATAGTCGATAGACTAGCCAATGGGCTCTATGTGGCCGCGGGCACATCGGGGTCGGGTATAATGAAAGCTGACGCAGTGGGGAGAATCGCTGCCTCGCTGGCGCTGGGGCGAGAGAAAGCCGAGCTCTACGGCGGAGTTATAGTCAATAGCGACATTCTCCGTAGAAATAGATGTTTTGAAGAAGAAGGTCTGGTGATATGATTGAAGAAATGCTATTGACATGGAAAGAAGTTGCTAAAAAAAGTGGGAAAAGAGGCTGGGTGTTGGTAAAAGACGGAGTGGTGGTAGGCGTCTATCAAGAGAAAAAAGACGCTGTGATGTCTGCAAAAGAGCCCGGCGTATACTTATTAATACATTTAGAATAAAGATTTTAACTATTGTATTATTTTAGTTTATGCAAGTGAAGTGGCTTGGACACTCGGCGTTTATAGTGGAGCTGTCTTCTATTAAGATATTGATAGACCCCTGGATTTCAAATCCACTCTCGCCTCTCTCGTTACAAGATGTGGTGAATTTGAAACCAACTCATATATTAATTACACACGACCACTTCGACCACTTTGGCGAAGCGGTAGAGATTGCTAAAGCCACCGGCGCCCCCATAGTTGGCACCTTTGAATTAACTCTAGAAGTTGCAGAAAAGGGAGTGCCTGAGGCACAGACTATGCCTATGAACATCGGCGGGACAATTAAACTAGGAGAAGGCGTGGAGATATACATGACTCCTGCGTTACACACAGCCAACAGAGGTGCCCCTTCTGGGTTTGTAATAGCTTCTCCAGAGGGCAATATATACCACGCGGGCGATACTGCGTTGTTTAGAGATATGGAGTTAATTGGTGAGCTGTACGACTTAGACATAGCCTTGTTGCCCATAGGAAGCGTTTTCACCATGGGCCCCAGAGAGGCGGCTATAGCTGTCCAATTCTTGAGGCCAAGGAGAGTCGTGCCGATGCACTATAATACCTTCCCGTTGATTAAACAAGACCCAGAGGACTTCAAGACGAGGGTAGAGGCTATTTCGCGGTCTAGAGTATACGTCATGCGTCCCGGAGACGTTTTAAGAATCTAAAAGTTTTTTAATAGAGGTAGAGGCTTCGCTATGCAATACGATGTGGTAGTGGCCGGCGGGGGCACAGCGGGCGCCTATGTTTCATATCTCTTGTCCAAAGCTGGCTTCAAAGTCGCCTTGTTGGAGTCAAAGTCGGGGGAGGAACTCGGCGTCAAGACATGCGGCGACGGACTGGGAATACACCACGTAGAGAGAATGTCGAGATTTCTCACTCCTAATCCAAAAGTTTTTCAAAACAAAATTGAGGGCGTTGAGCTTATAAGCCCAGATGAGAGGACGAGACTGTTGATTAGAGGCGAGGGGTACGTACTTGATAGATTTGCATGGGGGAGATGGCTTATAGATGAGGCTGTTAGAGCCGGCGCCACACTCTTTGAAGGACATACTGCAGTAGCTCCTATTGTAGAAAACGGCGCTGTGGTGGGAGTCAAGGCAGTGGAGAGGAGGAGTGGAACTGCGAAGGAGTTTAAATCGAGAGTAGTAGTTGACTCTTCGGGCTCCGCGGCTGTTATCCGTAGTAAGCTGCCGGGCTGGCTAATCTCAGAACCTCTACACCCAGAAGACGTCTCTCACGCCTATCGAGAAATTATCTACGCCGAAGAGCCTGTGGAGAATCCACAGTATATAAAAATCTATTTAGATATGACAATTGCGCCGGGGGGATACTGGTGGATCTTTCCCCGTAGCTCAACCATGTTAAATGTAGGTCTCGGTATATGGGGAGTTTTAAAACAAAACCCCAGGCACAACTACGATAAATACATCCTGCCGCGCTTCAAGATACGTGGGAAATATCACATCGGCGGCGGCTTTATCCCCACGAGAAGGCCTTTAAAGTCGTTAGTAGGTAATGGCATTGTCGCTCTTGGCGACGCGGCAGCTGCCGTTAATCCAATCCATGGAGGCGGCATAGGCCAAGCTTTACTTTCTGCAGAACTCGCCTCTAAGGTAATAGAGGAGGCGTTTGAAAAGGGAGATTTTAGAGAGGAGACTCTGTGGCGTTTCAATGTCTTGTATATGCGAGAGTGGGGCTATAGACAGGCGCAGTTAGACGTACTCCGATTAATGCTACAGACGTTAGACAACGACGATTTGAACTTCGGCCTATCGAGAAAAATCTTAAACGAAGACGAGATCTACCACCTTGCTGCAAAGGGCACAAATCTCTCTCTCTTAGACAAATTTAGAGTAATGATGCAGTTCATCGGCAGGCCTGCCTTATTTAAAAAATTAACTACAGCTATTCAATACGCAAAAGATCTAGGAGACTTATACCTAGGCTACCCAGATGATAAGTCAAGATTTGAAAAATGGCACAGTCAGGTGGTACAGCTATATAACGAATTTAGAGAAAAAATCGGGCTGGGGCCTCTCCCCAATGTCTGAATTAGAGCTCTTGCGGTATGTAAAACTGTTATACGACAGGGGCCATATAACACTTCTTTCTGGCAACGTCTCTGTAAAAGAGGGCGGCTATGTAATAGTGACGCCTACTTCAAGGCCCAAGCCTTTCCTAACAGAAGATGATTTAGTGTGGATTGACCTCGACGGCGTCGTAGTGAAAGGAAGACATAAGCCGACGAGCGAATGGCGTATGCACGTAGAGATTTATAAACAGCGCCGTGACGTAAACGCAGTTGTGCATACACACGACGTATTGCCCACAGTATTAGCTAGACATCTAGACGTTACGTCTCTCTCCGAAGCAGAGGCGTATATAGGGTCTGGAATTGCCGTGGTCCCCTACATAAAGCCCGGCACTCGTGAACTCGCAGAGGCGACAGCCTCCGTGTTAAAAAACCACAACGTCGCCATCTTAGAGAGACATGGAGTAGTTGCAGTGGGTAGAGACTTAGCTGAGGCTGTTAACAGAGTTGAAGTTCTATTAGACTTAGCCAAAGCCACTCTTTATAAAATGTTATTAAGACTGTAATGTCTAGACAGAGTTGTATTAATAGAAGAGTTATAGGAGACTTATTGGCGATATCTACAGTAGAGGGGCTTACAGTGTCTGAAGCCGCCAGGAGGTTATGTATTACTAGACAGGGACTTTATAAAATTCTAAGTTATTTAAAAAAGGAGGGTTTTGTGGAGAGTGGCAGAGTAGTAAAAATAAGCCAAAAGGGTAGGGAGTACCTCAGCACAGTGTTAAAAGACTTAATGCGTTTTTTCAATATCAACTCAATAAAACTAGAGGGCTATGTGGTCAGCGGCCTTGGCGAAGGCGCATTCTATATGTCTCTAGAGGGCTATAGGAAGGCGTTTGAAAAAGTCCTCGGCTACGTGCCCTATCCTGGGACTTTAAATATCAAATTGACCCCCCAGTCTCTACCTCTCAAGAT
>CAMLLK010000103.1 GCA_946480885.1 uncultured Thermoproteales archaeon | reverse complement strand
GAACTATATATCTCCACTGACCTGTAGACAAGTCCATCGACGCCACCCCCACGTAGTCCCAATCTAAATTTGTCAAAAACAACAACCTCCCCCCATTTATAAAGATAGGAGAGCGGCTCAAAGCGCCGTCGCTGCGTTTAGTCAACTCTATCAACTGACCACCTCTATAGAGGTATATACTACTCTCTAAATTAGATTCGTAGTGTGTAATCAACACCCCCGCCTCGCCCCACTCCTCTACTATATTCAACCCGGGGAGCTCCGCCACTTTTTTCAAAGACCTATCCCTCCTGTCGTAGATGTATAAATAAAAGTTTTGAGAGTCGTCTCTAGTAGATGTAAAGGCTAGTTGTGTCGAATCCGGCGACCAGGCCCCAAGTAGATTAACGCCCTCTGTAGAGACCTCCACCACATCCCCCTCCACAATATATATCCTCCACTGCTCGTCGCCGCCTGAGTCTACAGCCACCGCCAACGCCCCGTCGTTAGACACTACGTAGTCCCCCACTCTCCCACCCCACGGCACAACTACGTCGTGTCTAAACCCGTCGAATTTCCAAAGTTGAAACTCCCCCGTCACGTCGCTGAGGTAGTACACCACGCCGCCTGGCCCAAAGCTGGGCGAAGTGGCAGACCTAATTGACAAAGCCCTCTTCACTAACCACTCCATGAGAGATTTAAAAGACCTCTTTAAGTTGTTTTTCAATATATATACAGACGTGGGGACTGACTACCTATCTGCCCTCATCTACTACCTATATAGAAAAAAATGGGAGAGGGGAGGTACAGTGGCCATAAAGACTAGAGAGATATGTGGCGTAGACAAAAGATGTAGTTGGCACCTACTACAACTAATGACGTTGTTAGTAGAGAGGGGGATCGCGCAGAGGTATAAAAAGGGGGTCTACCTCATCCAGCGGGAGAAATTAGAGAAGGCAGTAGCTGCGTTGAGAGAGGCGGTTTAGAGCATTTTATAAATTAAGTCGTTTATCAAGGGGCCGCGGTAGCCCAAGTCGCCCCCCACAGAGAAGTGTAGTTTTAAACTATTCAAACCGCCGCGCGGCGGGTGGAGTCTAAAAAACGGCTTTAGATACGGCACACACCGCGGCCTCCCCCCGGCGGCTGGCCTCTTGCCACAGCTCAATCTATCTATCTCGCCAGTGACGTAGGCAAGCGCCACTTCTTCAAAAGACTGCCACCCCCACTTTTGTAAATACTCAATAGTCAAAGGCCTGTCCCCCACCAGCCTCCCCCTCTTTTTCAAAACCTCCGCCAATGTGTCTGCGTCGACCTCGCCCCAAGTCACCCAGTCGTTAACTTTCTCAATCATCCCCAAGACGCTGGGAGTCCCCGTAGCCACAACCATTGTAAATTTCCTCCTTAGTCTCAACAAGTCGAGAGTCACTGCGATGTCTCTAGGCGTAGTGGGGACCCCCCTCAGTCTAATTATAGCGTATCGGGGGTAGACAACTCTCTCCTTAGCCGCCATCATGTCCTAAACTTATAGGTATTCCTCAAGGCGTTGTAGACAGCCATTGCGAAATTTAACGTAGTCCTCGTGTCCCCCCTAGTGGCTGTCCACACGTCTCTAATGCCGGCTAGTCTCAAAACCGCCTTGGCCACGTCGCCAGCCACTAAGCCCACGCCCTTCGGCGCAGGTATTAAAGTCACCTCTACGCTGCCGGACTTGCCCCGCACTACAAACGGCACGCTGTGGGGCTCGTCACATGAACACTTCCAAGAGCCGCAGCCCCTCCTCACTGGGATAAGGTTGAGTTTAGCCTCTCTAGTAGCTTTCTCAATTGCGTTTCTCACTTGTCTAGCCTTGCCAATACCCACGCCGACGTAGCCGTCTTCATTCCCCACAGCCACCACTGCCTGGAATTGATTACGCTCCCCCGCGTGTGTCTGTCTCTGGACTAGATTTACATTTAACAACTCCTGCCTCAGCCCCGGCAGTAATATATCCACTACCTCCGGCTCTTTTATAATATAATTATTGGCGAAGACTTCGTCAATAGTCCTAATCCTCCCCTCTCTCACCATCCTCCCCAGCTCTGTCCTAGGCTCCCATATACTTAAATCTACGACGCCCACGTAAGCCGGAAGAGACCAGTTTATATAATTATCTTCTTTTCCAACTCCATCTAACACACTCCGGCGGGACTCTGCCCCCCCGGACCCACTCCACAGTCCTCACGTCGCTGGGGTACCCGCTGCCGAAGTCCCCCACCTCTCTCTTCAAGACCTCCAACAGGCGGTCTCTCACCACTTTAGCAACTATACTAGCCGCAGCCACTTGCGGCACCGCCTCGCCCTTATTCAACGCCACCACACGCCTACTAGACAACATAGACAAAGCCGCGCCGTATCTCTCAGGCCTCACGTCGGGAGAGTCTACGTAGTACAAATCGGCGGGGCAGACCTCAAAGAGTTTTAACGTATAGTCAATCTCTAAACTATTCAACATCCCCCGGCGGACGTACATATCGATTATATACGGCTCCACCACTATGTAATTTACACAGTGGGCCACCTCCACAATTTTTTCAAAAACTCTCAACCTAGCCCGGGGAGACAGCCTCTTAGAGTCCCGGGCCCCCGCCGCCGCCAAGACGTCGCCGTCACCAACCACTACGGCGATCACCAAAGGCCCCACCAACGGCCCCCTCCCAGCCTCGTCCACGCCGCCGATCACATAGATATAAACACAATAGTTTTAAAACTCCGTGGAGGTCCCCCCAGACCTAAAGCCATACCTCACCACAGAGGTAGACATGTGGGAAAACCCACACTACGTCTGTATAAAGTGTAGAAAAAAATTCTTCACACTAAGAGACGCAGCCCTCCACCTCTACCACGTCCACAACGTCAGAGTAGCACAGAGACACATCAACCCCTCTTCGCCGGAGACAAGTCGGGGGCGGGAGGAGGCTTGAGTTTGTGTGTATTCCTCCTCACCCTCTCTAACACAACCTCCGCCGACTTGCCGAATTTAGACAAGACCTCCCCCACGCCCATCTTGAGGTCAAACAAGGCGTATAGAACTGAGTCAATCACCTCGTAGCTAAGACCCAGCTCCCCCTCCGCCGTGTGTCCATGCCAGAGCCGGGGGCTACTGGGCTTGTCAGCCACCCACCCCAGCCCAAGGCGGCGGAGTAGTTCTCTAACCTGTAGTTTATACATAGACCCCAGCGGCATTAAATCAACACCCCCGTCGCCGTATTTAGTAAAATACCCAATTAACAACTCACTACGGTCACTAGTCCCCAAGACAAGCCTCCCCAGCCTATTGGCGTAGTAATACAACACAGTCATCCTAACTCTAGGCAGTATGTTACCCACCGCCACTCTATCCTCTAGAGAGGCGCCGGGCACCGTCTTTAAAAAAGCCTCCAGGAGCGGGTCCACGTCTACCTCCAACAACTCCAACCCCAACGCCTCCGCCAACTTATACACATCACGGCGGTCCTCCACAGGCGTGAAGCGCGAAGGCATAAACAACCCCAAGACAGACCCCCGCCCAAGGGCCTCCACCGCCAACACAGCCGCCGCCGTGGAGTCCACCCCCCCGCTCAGCCCCACCACGACCCCCCCAGCCCCCGCCCCCTCTACGTACTCTCTAATAAAGTCTACAATTACCACACGGGCCTTGTCGTAGTCAAGAGCGTTGACAACTAGCCCAGGGTCCATTTACAAAAGCTCAATGGCGACGGCCGTGGCGCCGCCGGTGCCGTGGCACAACGCAGCCACGCCCCTCCTCCCACCCATACGCCTAAGTACAGAAATCAACGTAGTAATAATACGCGCCCCCGAGGCCCCCAGTGGGTGGCCCAACGCCACAGCCCCGCCGAATACATTAATCTTGTCGTAAGGCACTTTAAAATATCTATGGAACAAGACGTTGTTAATAGCAAAGGCCTCGTTATTTTCAAAATAGTCAAAGTACTCCGGCCCCACACCCAACTTCTTAAACAACTTCTCCACAGCCCCCAGCGGCGCCTCGACAAAACGCCTCGGCTCCACCATGTGCCAACTATAGCCCAAAATCTTCGCCACAGGCCTCAGCCCCAGCTCCCTCGCCCTCTCCTCAGACGCCAGCAACAACATAGCGGCCCCGTCAGACAACTGACTAGAGTTACCCGCAGTCAACACCCCGTCCGGCCGGAAGGCCGGCTTTAACTTAGCCAACTTCTCAAGAGTAGTGTCCGGCCTAATCCCCTCGTCTCTATCCAGCCGCACGCCGAACTCCCCCTCCACAGGCGCCAACTCTTCAAACCATTTATTCTCAGCGGCGCGCCAAGCCCGCATGTGGCTCTCATACGCCACCCAGTCCAACTCCTCTCTAGAGATCTTATGGTCCCGCGCCACCTCCTCAGCCTCCTCCCCCATCAAAAGGCCGGTGGCCGGGTCCACCAACCCGTCTAAAACCATCAAGTCTCTCAACTCCGCCCTCTGCCCAATTAAATGTCTAAACCCCCACCTAGCCGCCTCCGGCAGACACAGAGGGGCAGTAGACATAGACTCAGCACCCCCCGCCACGACTAAAGAGGCGTCGCCAACTACAATTTCTCTATACGCCTCAATAACCGCCTGCATCCCCGAAGAACAAACTCTATTCACCGTGTAGGCGCTCACCTCTTTAGGCAGCCCCGCCAAAAGGGCCGCGTACCTCGCCAAGTTCTGACCCATGGCGCCCTGCAGCGTAGAGCCCACCACCACCTCCTCCACCAGCCCACCATCCACCCCCACCCTCTCCAACAACTTCTTAATAGCAAACGCCGCCAAGTGGGGAGTCTTTACATCTCTAAAAGCGCCCCCCTGTTTACCAATAGGAGTCCTAACAAACCCCACAACTACCACACCCGCCATGTACAACACCTAAAGCCCATATTTAAGATCGGAAGAGCACACGTCTGAACTCCAGTCACGAACGGTTATC
>CAMLLK010000102.1 GCA_946480885.1 uncultured Thermoproteales archaeon | reverse complement strand
CATATAGGAGTACTCCACCCGCGGAGCCACATTTATTAAACAAACAATTTTGTGGCCCGCCTCGAGAGTTTTTAATAGCGCCTAGTGGCTGTCTTTACCCCCACTGTATAGAACAGCCACTCTCATCACTTTAGCCTTGACAAAATTCTCTCAGCTACGGCGATAGCCTCAAATACGTCTTTAACAACCACCTCCCAACTCTTCTCGAACTCTCCGTTCTTTACAACACACAACAATTTCTTAGCCTTGGGGAACCATAGAAAATACACCTCCCACTTTCCGAAGACGCCGTTTACCCACTGTAGGCCATTAGCCTCTCCCGAGCTGTTGACTACGTCAAGCATCTTCGAGACCTCTATGTAGAAATCTCCAATGAAGTAGAGTAAATTCACAGAGTGTAGAGAAAAAACCTATTTTTTACTACAGCGGTTAGTTCTCTCCTCTCTCAAGCCGCTCTTTGTCTGGTGAGCGCCGAATTTACATACGTCTAGATAAGGTGCCAGTATTAAACACATACTGTTGATAAAATTCTTCAGCTTCGTCCACATGTGAAAAAACTACGTTGATTTATAAAAGCCCTTTGGTGTTTATTTTGCCTTTAAAACCGCGGCTTGGGCAGCGGCTAGTTTCGCCAATGGGACTCTAAACGGCGACGCGCTTACGTAATCAATCTTCGTCTTATGGAAGAAGTGAATAGACCTGGGGTCTCCGCCGTGTTCTCCACATACCCCCGCTTCTATCTTGGGGTTGACCTCCTTGGCGGTGGCGGCCGCCATCTCTACAAGCTTTCCAACGCCTACGACGTCGATAGTCTCAAATGGATTGGCCGGCAAGATCTTTAAGTCTAGATATTGAGGAATAAATTTATTCTCAGCGTCGTCGCGGCTGAAGCTAAAGACTGCTTGAGTCAAATCGTTTGTGCCAAAGCTAATAAAATCTACGTGTTTAGCAATTTCGTCCATAGTGAGACACGCTCTCACAGTCTCCACCATAGTCCCTATTTTCACCTCTAGCTTCACTCCCATTTCTCTCTCTACGTCTCTCAAAGCGGGGAGAATAGCCTTCTCTTTTACATAAATAATCTCTTTCGCCTCCACCACTTGTGGAATCATAATCTCTACCACTGGTTTAAAGCCCTCTTTTATTAACTCGGCGGCTGCCTCTAGAATGGCTTTGTTTAAGTAGTAGTAGAAGTCTAAATGTGTGACGCCAACTCTTACGCCTCTGTGGCCTAGCATGGGGTTCGCCTCCTGCAGCGCCTTTACTCTACGGTAGAACTTCTCCAACTCCCCCACTTCCTCTCCCCTCATTTTTCTCTGATATATCTGTTCTAATACCTCCTCGGGCTTCGGGAGAAATTCATGTAGAGGCGGGTCAATAAGTCTAACTATAACGGGTAGGCCGTCCATAATTTTAAACACCTCTTTAAAGTCTGGCTTCAACATTTTGTACAGCTGTTCTAAATATGGCCTCCTTTCCTCAGGAGACTCCGCCAAGATGATTTTCCTCAACAACTCCAGCCTCTCCGGCTTTCTAAACATCCTCTCAATTCTTAAGAGGCCGATGCCCTCCGCCCCGAATTTTTTAGCAACTGCGGCGTCTTCTGGCAGATCGGCATTAGCCCTAACCCCGAGCCTACGGTATTGATCAGCCCACTTCAACAACTCCTCCAGTTCTGGCACTAACTCAGCCTCTATTGTAGGCACGACGCCGATGTATACATTCCCAGTGTGGCCGTCTATTGTAATCCAGTCCCCCTCTCTCACCACTAAGTCTCCAATCTTTAGATATCTCTCTTCTTCTCTAATTTCAATAGACTCCGCCCCCACCACCGCCGGCTTGCCAATCGCCCTAGCCACCACAGCTGCGTGACTAGTCATTCCCCCTCTGCTTGTCAAAACGCCCACAGAGGCGTAAAAGCCGTGGACGTCGTCTGGCTTAGTCTCAACGCGGGCTAAGATAACTTTTCTACCCTGCGACGCCCACCTCACCGCGTCGTCGGGGTGGAAAACCACTTGTCCAGACACCGCGCCTGGGCTCGCCGGCAGTCCTTGCGCCACTGGCTTAGCCTTAGCCTTTGGGTCAATCCTCGGGTATAGTAACTGTAAGACGTGTTCTGGACTGACGTAGAGAATAGCCTCCTCTTTTGAAATTATGCCCTCTTTCGCCATGTCTACAGCAGTCTTAACTCTAGCCAATGCGGTCATCTTCGCATTTCTACTCTGTAAGAAATACAAAACTCCTCTCTCTACAGTGAACTCTACGTCTTGTACGTCTTTATTTACTCTCTCTAACAACTTTACGCCGTTGTACAACTCCTCGTAGAGGTGGGGGAACCTCTTTCTAAACTCTTCTATATCCATCGGCGTCCTGATGCCAGCCACAACGTCCTCGCCTTGCGCCACAGGGAGGAATTCTCCATACAGTCTATTCTCGCCAGTGGCTACGTCTCTACTAAAGACTACGCCCGTCCCAGAGTCCCAGCCGACGTTGCCAAAGACCATTGTCACTACGTTAACCGCCGTACAGTCTGCTACGTCTGGAGTAATTTTCTCAATTATCCTATAGAAAATTGCCCTGGGCGACATCCAAGACCTAAAGACAGCTTTTACAGCAAGTCTCAACTGCTCCCATGGGTCTTGTGGAAAGCCTCCCCTCTCTCTCTTAATTATTTCTTTAAACTTCTCCACAGCCTCTTTCAACCCCTCAAGAGGCATCTCGGAGTCATCTTTGACGTTGTACTTCTTCTTTAACTCCTCCCACGTGTTAGAAAAGACTCTGTCATCTACCCCCAGGACAATTTTACCAAACATTTGGAGAAATCGCCTATATGCATCGTAGGCAAACCACTCGTTATTAGTCATCTTAACCAAGCCCTTTACAGTCTCGTCGTTAAGGCCGAGGTTGAGCACTGTGTCCATCATGCCGGGCATTGAGACGGCCGCACCACTTCTAACAGAGACTAACAACGGCTGTTCAGAGTCGCCGAATTTTCTGCCAGTGGCCACCTCTAGCTCTTTTACGTACTGGACTACTTGTGTCCACATCTCGCTGGGTATCTCTAGGCTGTTGATAATTGAGTGGAGTTTAGACAGTATTTCATCTCTGACTTCTGGAGGCGGGTTTTTTAACAACTGCGCCTCTAGTTGTTTAATTTCGTCGGCTCTCGGCTCGTAGAATTTTTTACACGCCTCTGTTGTGATAATAAATCCAGGGGGTACTCTCAGCCCTAGTTGAGTCATTTGGATTAAACTCGCCCCCTTACCGCCGAATAGTTTTTTATTTCTATAATCGGCTTCTTTAAAGCTGTAGACATATTTATACATAATGAAAAAAATAAAGCTATTTTTTAAAATATAACTCTACAGGGATTTTGTTAACATACCTAAGTCCCCATTTAAACATTTCAAACTTTGCGGCGAAGGGCACGACGCCGTGTTCAACAGCTTCTTGAAAAGAGCGGGCAAATTTTTCATCTGTCTTCCAGTTAGGCGACAGCACCCTCGCCTTCTTACGAAAAACTAAAAACAATACATAAGCCTCATAGCCGTTTTGTACCGCTCTTTTCAACTTATCCATGTGGCGGGCTCCTCTGGCAGTTGGGGCGTCTGGAAAGTAGGCCACGCCGTCTATTTCTAAAGTGACGCCTTTGACTTCCACCAGGGCGTATTTACCCTCTGGCGATTTGAGTAAGAGGTCAAGTCGGCTATCTTCGTAAACAGGTTCTGTCTTCTCGACAGTGTAATTTAGAAAGTGTCCACTCTCCACTAACCACTTGGCGATTTTATTGTGTAGAGATGAGTCTACTAACACAACCTCGTCTGGTAGCTCCACTGCTGTGAGATAGAGATTTGTCTTCCCCCCGCTCTTCCTCCTTGCCCATATACGTGCGCCAGGTACTAAGAGCTCTTGGAGCCTCCCTGGGTCGTGTATATGTACAAATTCTTCTCTGCCGTTGACTAAGGCGACGCCGAGAAATCTATTGATTCTTTTTACAAAAATGGCATCGACCTCTGGGGGGTTAAGTGGAAAATACATACCGCGGCGGGTCTAGCCACCGAAGGGCGGTATTATCTGTACTACATCGCCGTCTTTAAGCGGCGTCTCAAGCCCTTTTAGAAAATCTATTGAGCGTCCATTGACCCAGATGTCGTGCATCGGCACTATTTGACGATTTTTTAAAATCTTCGACTTGAGGCTGGGGTAAATTTTGTCTAGTAGATTTATTACATCTTCAACTACTGCAGTATCTCCTATCTCTATTTCGTGTGTGACTACGTCGTATTTATCTAAGCCGAAGTATCTGGGGCCGAAGATCTTAACTACGACTCGCATATTGTAAACTACGTCTGTATATAAATGCGGGGGGTGGGATTTGAACCCACGCAGGCCTACGCCACAGGGACCTAAACCCTGCCCCTTTGACCTGGCTCGGGCACCCCCGCCTCTTTTGTTTTACCTAGCTGCTTTTAAATTTTCTGCCGGCCTCTACTGAGGCTGGGTCAATCTTGTAGAATCGCCGACCTGCGCCGTGTAGCGGCAAGTTTGTCTTCCTCAAGTCGTAGCCGTAGAGGCCTACTAAGTCTCGGTCAGCCCAGGAGTTTAACACTTTGAATATATATAAGACTACTTCTCCCACTTCTACCTCTCTATACACCTCTACTTCATAGCCTGCTATTGCACTAGACACTCTGGGCACGTCGACTTTTTCAGAAGGGGCCAGCTCTACTGAGTATTTAGACACTTTGTCCACTTCGGCGCCGCTTACGCTGCCTAAGTTATATATCAAATCAACGGCGTCTATTGACAAAATATTAATTGTGGCGTATTTATGGTATTGTAGACATCTATGTGTATACGACTCTCTGTCTATGGCCACGGCCACTGTAGGGGGGTCTTCCGAAACTGGAGTATTCCAAGAGGCGGGCATTTAGTTCAAACG
>CAMLLK010000101.1 GCA_946480885.1 uncultured Thermoproteales archaeon | reverse complement strand
TGAAATTTTCAGTGATGAGGCCGCTGAGCATGGATTAAATGACTGTATTTCAGCCGTCTGAAGATTTATTTATCTAATTTCCCAGTCACATGCTTATAAAAAGGGAGAGGAGGAGGGGGGCAGAGTTGTTGAGAGAGGAGTTGGCTAAGCCTGGCATAGTGGCAGTGCCGGGGGTCTTCAACGCAGTGTCTGCCTTATTGGCTCAGCAGCTTGGCTTTAAAGCAGTTTACGTCTCGGGGGCCGCCGTCACTGCATCAATGGCACTGCCAGACCTCGGCCTAATTACACTTGATGAAATGGTGAAGGCTACTAAGTACATCGTAGATGCCGTAGATATCCCGGTAGTAGTGGACATAGATACGGGGTATGGAGAGGCTTTAAACGTCATGAGAGCCGTGCGGGAGTTTGAGTCTATTGGAGCCGCCGCTATCCAAATAGAGGACCAAGTCTTACCTAAGAAATGCGGCCATTTGTCGGGAAAGGCGTTAATCCCGCCGGAGGAGATGATGAAAAAAATCAGAGCGGCTATAGAGGCGAGGAGAAATCCAGACTTTGTAATAATAGCTAGGACAGACGCAGTGGGAGTCACGGGATTTGAAGACGCAGTAGAGAGAGCCCAGCTCTACCTAGAGGCTGGGGCAGACGTCATCTTCCCAGAGGCTTTGAGAAGTGAAGAAGAGTTTAGAGAATTCGCCAGAAGAGTAAAAGCGCCGTTGTTAGCTAATATGACCGAGTTCGGAGTCTCCCCCCTAATATCTGCAAAGAAGCTCGAAGAGTACGGATACAAGTTTGTAATATATCCAGTCACCGCGCTTAGAGTAGCTCTCTACTTTGTGAGAGAGGTCTACAAATCTATAAGAGACCAGGGGACGCAAGCGGCTTGGGTTGATAAAATGTTGACTAGGAGAGAGTTGTACGACTTAATTAAATACTACGACTATGAAAATATTGATAACAAAATAGCTAGAGAAATAGACGATCTATATAAATTGAGAAGAGAGAGAAGGTATGGATAGAGTGTCTAAGACGTTGGCAGAGTATATAACGTCGATAGATTATTCCAAAGTGCCTCTTGAGACTCGACATGAAGTTAAACGACGTATTATAGACTCCGTGGCTGTGGCAATGGCGGCATATACAGCCGAGCCTGTGGCGTTGTCTAGACGTATGGCCGCTAAATTCTCCATTAGGGGAGGGCCGAGGATAATAGGCACCTCTTACCGAACGACGCCGGAGCTAGCTGCCTTTGTCAACGGCTTAATGATTAGATACCACGACTACAACGACACATATCTCTCAAAAGAGCCCCTACACCCAAGCGACTTAATAGCGGCTGCTTTGTCAATAGGCGAATACGTCGACGCCAGAGGGACAGATTTAATAACGGCGGTGGCCCTCGGCTACGAGATATCTGTCACATTTTGCGACGGGGGGACACTTAGGAAGAGAGGCTGGGACCACGTCAATTTCCTCGGCCTGGGCAGCGTCTCGGCGGCGGCGAAATTATTGGCGTTAGATATAGAAAAAATACGACACGCCCTGGCGCTATACGCAGTCCCCCACGCCGCCATGCGTCAGACAAGAGTAGGCGAGTTAAGTATGTGGAAAGGAGCCGCGGCTGCTAACGCCAGTAGAAACGCGGTGTTTGCCACGCTTTTAGCAAAAGAGGGCTTTACAGGTCCTTACAAGCCCTTCGAGGGTGAGATGGCCTTTTTTAAACAACTACTCCATGGAGACTTCGACTATTCAGTCTTCGCCCGGATTGAAAATAGAGAACAGCCACGTAGAATATTAGATACTTACATAAAGCCCTACCCTGTGGAGTACCACGCCCAGACTGCAGTAGACGCAGCTCTAAAACTAAGAGAGAAAGTAAGAATAGAAGAGGTGGAGAAGATAGTAATAGATACATACGAGGCAGCCTATACTATAATTGGACCTAAAGACCCCGAGAAGTGGGACCCCCACACTAGAGAGACCGCAGACCACTCTCTCATGTGGATCACAGCAGCCGCGCTGGTCTGGGGGCCTATAAAAATAAGCCATTATAAAAACGTCAGAGACCCCACCGTCCTCTCTTTAATGAAAAAAATAGAAGTGCGCCTAGACCCAGAATTAGATAAAATATACCCCAAGGCCTTCCCAACGGTCATAACTATTGTCACAAAAAGTGGGGCGAAATACACAGAGAGAGTTGACTACGCCAAGGGACATCCCAAAAACCCCATGACAGACAGAGAACTTGAGGAGAAATACCACGAATTAACTATTGACTACCTCCCAGAGGAGGTTAGAAATACAGCTCTTAAAATTATGTGGCAGATAGAAAAGTACGAAGTAAAAGACCTACTAGACGCCTTGACTGTGTAGACTATACAAGGCGCACACCCGTCTGCGACTTGAATTACAAAAACCTCGGCGGCCACATTGACAAAGGGCTTAACGTAGGGCTGGCCGCCGCTATGAGTGTTAGCGGCGCTTGGAGTGATACAAATTGTCTCCAGATGCGTTTCACAAATTGATGAATATTTTCACCAAGACACAAAAGACATAAGAAAACGTGACGTGTTTTGTTGCTAAAGTAGAGATACAGTGGCTAGTGGACAACACTACTTTGATAAAATTCGACAACGACCTCCGTATCGCTAAGACGCGCCAGAGCTTAAAAAAATAGAGAGTTACCCTTGGCAAATTCCGTCTATACGGCCCCCATAAAGGCCGATTTCTATACTTGATGTAAAAAACGCCGCCTGGCTTATTGAGTTATGCTTACACTGGCGAATTGTCTATTCCTATGATCTGTCAGCGTGGTGATAAAGCTCTACTAGGCTCCTCAATAAATCCGCTTTGGCTGTAATCCTTCGTCGACAGTAGTTACGGCGGCGATTAGAGGCCTATATATTACCTCATTCCCATGAGCCGGGCGTCTTCTATACTGCCTCTCTTCATTAATTGTATATGGCATCGAGAGGATTTTTAGAACTGAGAGACGGGGCCCACTGGAAGGGGGGTTCTGTCCCGAATAGAGGCGGCCGCGAGAGTGTTGACAGATAGAGAGATTTGAGAGGCAGTGAGAAAACGTAAGTAGTCTCACTTAGGCCTATGTGACTTTATCATTTCTAATATGTGGCAGATGTCCACTTCCACGCATTTGACTTCTATATCTACGTCTATGTTTTGTATAACGACGTCGGCGTCTGGCGGCGGGTCCGGCCCCACATGTATTTTATAGCCCACTTTTCTATCTCTCATTCCCTCCACCACTACGTAATCCGCCGCTATGTCGCCACACGCAGCCTCTTTTGTATACAAGACGAACACCTCGCCGTTGTAAAACAACACTCTGTCCGCGCCCGCCCTCCTCAGTCTATAGGTATCTTTCGTCGGAGGCTCGGGCTCGTGGTGACTTAACTTCACAGCCACTACAACGTACCCCGCCTCTTTCAACTTCTTCACTATACGCTCAGCCACTACTGTTTTGCCAACGTCTTTATAACCTGTTATCTGGACGACGCAAGTCACGACAAAATATCTACTAAGCTCTTAAGTTCTTCTAAAGCCTTTTTAAAATTCTCTATAGCCTTCTCAGTGGGGCGGTATAGCTTCTTGCCGCCGTCTTCAACTTCCACTAACACTCCGTCGGCCACCATCCGTTTTAAAAGAACGTAGCCGTACACAGTGCTGATCTCAAAGCCGAGCCCCCTCAACTCTTGTATAATAGCGTAGCCGTGCAACGGCCCTTTTCTAGACAACACAGAGACTACGTACAGCCAGAGGTTGCCCTTCCCAATACATTTTTTAAACCTGGCGTATGCTCTCACCTCTCTCTCTCGCCAGTTATAAACGCCGACACGGCTCTATACGCCTCGTCGGGGCTCATATGGACAGGCGGGTTTTTAAAACCCCACGCAGAGGCGCTTATGAGCGGACCCCCCACGCCTCTGTCTAACGCCAACTTGGCCAATCTAATAGAGTCTATAACAACGGCGGCGCTGTTCCAAGCGTCGTGTACATCTAACGTCGCCTCTATCCTCACCCGAAGCCCGCCGAAGATCTCAGCCTCTATCAACGTATGTGCTATCTTTCTATCGCCTAGGAATTGTATATAAGCCACAGGCGAGATATAGGCGTCAAACTCTTGCCCCATGGCCATCATCTTCACCGCGGCGGTTTTAGTCTTCTCCTTGTCCCCTCTCCTGTGCATTAAGTTCACGAAGTCTGGAGTGCCGCCTACGTTTATCTGATACGTATCCACTATCCTCACCCCCCTAAGAGCCAAGAGGCGGATTAATGTCTTGTGGAACACAGTGGCTCCTATTTGGTTTTGTGTGTCGTCGCCTAGTAGAGGCACGCCCCGCTCGGAGAATTTCCTCTGCCAATACTCACTCACGGCTATGGGAGCAGGCATGGCGTTGATAAAAGCAACGCCGGCTCTCAACGCAGCCTCCGCGTAGGCCTCGGCGGCTTTCACAGCGCCGGTGGGCAAGTAGTTCACTAATACTTCAGTATTTGTAGAATTCAACTCTTTGACTACATCCTCCACAGAACCCTCGACGATTTTTGAGACCAACCCCCCCTCAGGCCTCCCATCTAGAACTGGGCCGGGCTTCACCACTACGCCCAATTTCGGAGGTCTGTAGACCACAGTGGCGTTGTTAGGCGGCTGGAAGATAGCCTCTGAGAGGTCCAGCCCCACTTTTCCCGCATCTATTTCAAAAGCAGATGAAAACTCTATGTCTCTAACTGTGTATCTACCAACTACTTTAAAAGCCACGGGCGGCTCTATGTCAAGTCTACTTTTATACAACTCGACGCCTTGTACTAAAGCAGAGGCACAGTTGCCAACTCCCACAACCCCAACTCTTATGGGCATATCTATCTTAACAAACCTGTTAATAAATACTACGCCCCCGAGAAATAGCGCGAAAGACTAAGACTCTTAGTGAATTCTAAATAAGACACGGCGTAGGCGTGGGCAAAGGGTTTACATCG
>CAMLLK010000100.1 GCA_946480885.1 uncultured Thermoproteales archaeon | reverse complement strand
ATAACCGTTCGTGACTGGAGTTCAGACGTGTGCTCTTCCGATCTAGTCTCACAAGCCCTAGTCTCCTAGCCGCCTCCTCTGCCGACTCACCTGGCTTTAAATTCCGTAGTATGTCTTCAACAGCCTCTTTAGTTATAACTCTCCTCTGAAGCGCGTCGAAGATAGACAATAACTTCTCTTCAGACACCTCTACCCCTTCTCTAGTCAGAGCCTTGGCTGTATTTACTAAAATAGAGGCGATTAACTGCGGCGACACGTCTTTAAAACGGGCGGCGTATTCCTCAAATTTGTCTAAATGCGGCGACTTTATTAAACGCAGTGCTAAATCTTTACTCACCCCCATAGACGTCAACTCTGCCAACTTGGCGTCTAACGTACGCCTAGCCGCCTCCTCAGCCGCTTTGACAATTTCAAAAGTTATTTTCACAGGCGGCAAGTCGGTCTCTGGGTACATCCTAGCCGCGCCGGGCCTAGGCCTTAGAAATCTAGTAGTGCCGTCTGGATTCGCCGCTCTAGTCTCCTCGGGCACGCCCTCAAACGCCGCGTTTAATCTATCCACCACCACCCTGGCGGCTTCAAACAACTCTCTCTCCTCAGTCCCCATCAATAAGACAAAACTATCTACGCCCATCTTCGCCGCTGCGTGTCTCACCTCATCAGCTGATATTCCATAGCCAGGCAGTTCGTCGCTGTGGATCAGACCTCCTAGCTCAGTCCAAGCTCTGACGTAGTCGGCTAAGTCAGAGCCGAATCTACGCCCCGGCTGAATCTCAAAGCCCAGAAGTTTACTAAAGCCAGGCGTCTTTACGCCCAGCACGACCCCCCCTCTGTCTAATATATTCCTCACAATTTTAGACTTCGTATTTCTAAACACGTCGGAGACATCTATTATAGACAACTCTAACTTAGCGACGCCTCGTCTCTTCAACTCATCTCTAATCTTAAGAAGGTTTAACTGCCTCATGGCTTCGTATTCAATTACTTTTGGAATTAGAGATAGGTCGGGCACGCCTTTGATCTCCGTCTTAGCCCCCTGGGCAATTGACACATTGACGTCTTGACGCACTGTCCCAACTCCCCTCTTGGCCCTTCCTGTGATTTTTACACTATACCCAATAATCCACGCCACTTCTTCTACCTCCTGCGGCGTGTAGGACATAGGCACAGTGGCTATCTCTACGAGGGGAATGCCTAATCTATCTAATCGATAGTAGATATACTTGCCCTCATCCTTTATTTTCCTCGCAGCGTCTTCTTCAAGAGCTATAGTCTCGACCCCAATGTCGTAGCCTAGGATTTTCGCCCTCCCGCCATACGCCACTAACATAGTCCTCTGGAAGCCAGAGACGTTTGAGCCATCTACAACAATCTTCCGCATTACGTGTATCTCGTCGAAGAGCTTTGCGTTAAAAATCTTAGCCACCGCCACAGCTGTGACTAACGCCTCTTCGTCGGGGAGGTGAGGCGGCTCTTCGTCTAGCTCTACTAAACAAGTGGAGTCTCTATACCCCTCATACACATACCGCCTCTTCTTCCTCACCTCCCACTCCACGGCGGGGTCCACGGCGCCTAGTTCACTAAGAGAGATATGTAGCCTCCTCTCAATTCTAAAATGCGGCTCGTCGTCTCTCAATACTGGCGGACAGTGGCAGAACAACTTCCTCTTTGTGTTTAACTGTATGTGGATCTCTAGCCCCGTCTTTAAACCAATTGTCTTTAAGTCCACAGATTTAAAAACACTAAGTTATAAATACGTGAAGAGACGCCGGCGCCTAGGCCAACACTTCCTCAGAGACTACACAGTGGCTGAGCAAATAGCCTCAGAAGTCCCCCCAGGCGTCGACGTAATTGAGGTAGGACCAGGCGAGGGGGCTTTGACTACGGCGTTGGCTAAAAAAGCCCGTGTGGTATACGCCATTGAGGTAGACGCCAGACTAGTGGAGAGATTACGCAGTTCTGCGCCCCCCAACGTAGTGGTTATACATGGAGACGCCTTAGAGGTGGAGTGGCCACCTGCCCAATTCTTCGCCTCAAACATACCCTACTCAATAACCTCTCCACTACTTCTAAAACTCACAAGATATAGACTCCCGGCGGTGGTGACAATACAGAAAGAAGTGGCGGAGAGACTGACGGCGGAGCCGGGAGGGGAGAACTACGGGAGGCTGACAGTGGCAGTGAGGTGTCACTACGACGTAGAAATCCTCAGAGTCCTCCCGCCCGCCGCCTTCTACCCACCCCCCAGGGTATACTCAGCAGTAGTTAAACTAACACCGCGCCGTCCATGTGTAGAAGATTTTGAAAAATTTCAACAATTCACAGCGGCGTTGTTCTCAGCCAGGAGGAAGACGCTTAGGAGACTTAAACTCGCAGACTCCGACAAGAGAGTGTACCAACTCACAATAGACGAAATAGTCTATTTATACAATGTCTACAACTCAGACAGCCCACGTGAAGCTATGCCCAGTATGCGGGATAGAGCTAAGGCCTAGGCTGAGATAGACGCGTGTCCAAAATGCGGAGGGGCGTGGCTAGACGGAGGAGAGTTACAGGTGAAGGAGTACACGAGTATTACGAAGACGAGAGGTATAGAACTTGGGAGGCTGAGTGCACCAATAAGAAAAAGAAGAGGGGGGTAT
This sequence comes from uncultured Thermoproteales archaeon, assembly GCA_946480885.1. The sequence goes on along the minus strand of CAMLLK010000100.1, from coordinate 2,420 downwards.
TCGACTTCTTTGAAGAGTTGTTAAGATGCGGCGGCCGGGATTCGAACCCGGGATCAACGGCTCTCCTCGGAGGCGTGGAAGGCTTCTGGAGAGGCCCGGCGCCTCTACGCCATCCTAAACCAGGCTAGACTACCGCCGCCAGTTTTTTCACTCTAGAGTACTTAAATAGTTTACGCCTTTTACACACTCAATGGGGGTGGTAGATGTAAAAGTCTTCGAGGCGAGGAAGAAGGTTTTTGTAGAGAGGCTAGAGAGAGAGGCGCTACAAGAGAGAGTAGATGGAGACATCTTGCCGCTGTTGAGACTTTTAAACAGCCACCCCGATATATATACCACCTCTAGCTGCAGTGGGAGGATATTAGTGGCGGAGGCCTCTAGGCCTAGTTACAGCAAGGGGAGGGGCTTTAAGCCAGTGGCTAAGTGGCACCACCCAGTGCCGCCGGACTTAGTAGAAGAGGCAGTCTCTAATATAGACAACGCGTGGCTTATGGTGAGGGGCGCCATTATACACATAGCTACGAAAAACGCAAAGACGGCTTACAGACTTGTAGAAATCGGCAGAGAGACTGGACATAAACACAGTGGCATAATTACAATAAATAGAGGCGGAATATTTGTAGAAATCCTAGGCGAAGAGAGACTAGACATTCCTCTAAAGAGAGGGGGGAGGCCCCTCGCCTCAATAGAAGCCGCGGTGGAGGAGGCCAATAAGACTCTGGCCTTGGCTAAACTAAGACTATTTTGGCTCGCCGCGGCAATAGAGGCGAAAATCTTCGGCGTAGAGACACCTAGCCTCGACGAGATAAAAGCCGCCATTAAGAAGATAGTCTTTTGTATAGACGGCGCTACGTAAGATTTTTTAAATTGGATACACGCCGTCGCCATGGGGAGGGCGAAGTCAGCCACTTCATATACAGACCCAAGGAGGAGACAAATCCTAGAGCTGTTAGAAAAAGAGGGCCCAATGACACAAGGCCAGTTGGCGAAGGCCACGGGGCTTACGTGGGGCTCACTACAGTGGCATCTATACGTCTTAGAAAGAGAGGGGAGAGTTAAGAGAGTTGTAAAAAACGGCCTTGTGTACTACACTACCTCAAGCCAAGTGGCGCTGGCGGTGGAGTAAAGAGCGGAGGCCCTCTTGACGCTTTGTACAGTCTGCTCCTCTGTCAAATAGACATAGATGACGTAGGCGAGGACTACCACAGCGGCGAGTAGAAGAGCCAGTGCTATATAGACAACAAAAGTTGAAATATTCATTAAATTAATTGTAGTTCTATTTTTACAGTATCGGGCACTCTAATAGTCATCAACCTCCTCAAAACTCTCTCAGAGGCCTCGATATCTATCAACCTCTTTGAAATTCTCATCTCCCAGTGGTCAAACGTGTGGTAGCCCTGGCCGGAGGGGGCCCTCCTCACAGTGACTAACAGCCTCTTAGTGGGGAGGGGCACGGGGCCTCTTACAGACACTCCCATCTTTTTTGCAAGATCCACTATTTCTCTAGCCACTTGTTCAACATCCGCTGGGTTTGTGCCATATAGTCTAATACGTACTTTCCTCTTGGCGGCGAGAGACATAGGCCAATTGAAGAGTGGGTTTAAAAACCTTCCCATCAATTATTTAAAGACTAGACAAAAGATGGGTTATGAGCTTTGCCAGACCTCCAAACGGCGTGTACGACATAAAGACGGCGGTAGAGTTGAGGGCATTTATTAACTTATTGAAAAAATTTAGAGGCTACGCCACCACTCTAATTACTTTATACGTAAACTCAGAGAGGCCTATGCCAGACGTAGTGGGGCTGTTGAGGTCGGAGTGGTCCACCGCCGCCAATATTAAAGACAAGACCACGAGGACACATGTCCAAGACACATTAGAGAGAATGGTAAATAACTTAAAAGGAGAGGCGAAGGCGCCGCCTAACGGCATGGCTATATTCGCCGGTTTCCACATGGTAAACCAGGGCAATTACGAGTGGGTATACTACGTAGTAGTGCCTCCCCAGCCCATCAACACGTTTAAATACATCTGCGACACCGCATTCCACACAGAACTACTCGAAGACCAACTCCACGCCGGCGTGGTCTACGGGATAGTTGTTGTGGAGAGGGGGGAGGCAGTAATTGCCTTATTGAAAGGCGGCCAGTGGGAGGTGGTGAAGACAGTTGAGTTTTTCGTACCTGGAAAACACCACGCAGGTGGCCAGTCTGCAAATAGATTTAAGAGACAGACTGAACACCTCGCCGAGACTTTTTATAAAATCTTAGCGGAGGAGGTCAATAAGATATTTCTACAGATACCGACGCTCAAAGGCATAATTGTGGCGGGGCCGGGCCCCACGAAGGAGGACTTTTTAGAAGAGGGCGGCCTCGACTATAGGCTAAAAGATAAAGTGTTGGCCATAGTCCCCGCCTGCTGTG
>CAMLLK010000099.1 GCA_946480885.1 uncultured Thermoproteales archaeon | reverse complement strand
AGAAGAGGGAGTAGTTTGCAATAAAAAAATCGAAACTAGAGTACTAAATACAAATCTTGAGGGACCCGTCTTGGCGGTACTACCTGTAACTAGAGAAATCAGAAACTTCCCCCGCCTAGTCTTTAACTTATTAGTATATAGTCTAAAACTAGTCTAGAATCTCCTCTTTCGAAAACCAAAACTTTATCTCTCGCTCGGCCTCCGCCGGGCTGTCTGAGGCGTGGACTAAGTTATACACCACTCTCCCCTCCTCGGCAGCTAAGTCTGGCGAATCTATTGAATAGTCTCCTCTAATAGTGCCGGGTGGGGCGGCGTGGGGAGCAGTGGGCCCCACTAATTTTCTCACTACTTCAACCGCCCGATTGCCCTTTAGTACTATTAAGACAATGGGCCCCGACGTCATGTACTCTACTAAACTCTTTTTTATCTTTAGCCCTATCTCGACGGGGTCTGAAGTGCCGAGCTTAGACGATGGGTCTACGCCTAGCTCGGCGTAGGCCTTTATTAACTTATTACCCACAGACCTCAGCCACTCTTCGCTAGATGGGTAGAACTCCTCTATTTGTCTCGGAGTGGCTCTAACCATTTTCATAGCCACTATCTCCAGCCCAGCTCTCTCAAACCTCGACAATATCTCGCCTACTAGACCTCTCGCCACCGCGTCAGGTTTTAGAATGACTAAAGTCTTCTCTACTGGCATGTTACAACATAAATACTATCAAGGGCACGGCTATGCCCATGGCCGTTGAGACAAACGCTGTGTACGACGTAGTTATATTGTCGGCGAGTTTGGCTGGCCCCTCTGCGACGATTCTTACAGCTCTTAAGTAATACGGCGTGGCGATTACGCTATTCAACACTACCCAACCTACTAAAAACGCGGCGGTGGCCGTATTGGGATGGGCGACGGCTAGTAGTATAAGAAATAGCTTTGGCCAAAAGCCTAGGAGAGGCGGTAATCCAAGTAGTGAGAAAATATTCACAACATTTAAGACACTTCTCCTCGGCGGAGTGACGTCTGACATCTGAGTTGTCAAATAGCCGAAGACGCCGGCCTTGGCCAAGCCTGTAGTCAAGGCCTCTAGTATAATTACCAACGCGGCGAGGTAGAAAGGAGACGTTGCTACTCCAAGTAGATTTACATGTCTCACGCCTGAAGTCTCTAAAACCCACGCCAGAGCCAACGCCATATATACATACGACATGTGGGCAATTGATGAATACGCCATGATCCTCCCCAGAGTCTTCGCAGTCAAGCCCGCGATGTTTGCAATAAACATAGAGGCCATGGAGACTACTAGCATTGCTAGAGCAGTTTCAAAAATCGCAGGTAGGCCTCGGAATATAGACAATAAGACGAATAGAGAAGACACTTTACTAAAAACCACTAACGCCGCCACGCCTCTGGGGCTGCCTAACGCATAGGTATCCACCACCCAGGCGTGGAAGGGGGCGATGCCCAGCTCGAACATAAAGCCCACGACTATTAGGTACACCCCCTGGACGTAGCCAGACACGGCCAAGACATAGCCTATTACTATAAGCGATTTGCCTACACCTGAAAACACTACGTACTTAACGGCTGCTTCTATATTGTCTCTAGTCTTCCCCATAGCCAAGAGGCCGTATGTCGCCGCCGTTACTAAAACCAAGGCCACAAGTGAGTAAATGACTGGAGCAGAGCTGTAGTACACATAGATTGCCAAAACAGTGGCTAGAGCTGCGTATGCTAAAGACACTCCAAATGATTTAAGTCCTGTGTCAAGAGATATTGCAAAAGCCGCCAGGCCTATCACAACCCCAAGCGGCAAGTTGAGGTATATAGACAGTAATGTAACTACTAACGACGTCGCAGCAGCTATTAAGCGGCCATCTACTTTAAGAGCCAAGGGCGTGGCTAAAGCTAGTGCTAGAGATAAAATCGCAAAGAGCTCTACCATAGCGCCACTATCAATAAGAATATAAACAATCCAACTAAACCGTACAACACATATATACTTAAATGACCCGTGATTAGTCTACGCGCCCAGTTAGATAACGCACTAAACGCGGCTGGCAATACGCCGTGGTACAAACCGTCGAATATTGTCTTGTCGAAAACTACGTCGATAAATCTGGCGAATTTTGTATAGACGAAAGGCAACGCCCCGTCGTAGAGAAGCGGTATGTAAAAGCGGCGGTGGAGAAACTCCCAAGCCGGCTTTAACAAATTCGACTTAACGCCGGGAGATACCACGTATAGCAGAAGACCCACTAAGAGGCCTGAGAGTGCGAAAAACAACGCCGGGGTGATGGGGAATTTTATATATATGGAATAATATATACCTAACGCCAACGCCACAATTGCCAACGCAGTATACGGAGCCCACATCAAAACGGGGGCTTCGTGTATTTCTTTCGATTCTCTGCCGTGGATAAAAGTCAAACCAATTAGACGCATGCCATAGATGGGGGTGATGAATATCAATAGGTAGACGGCCCACTGGAGTAAATCTAAGTGCATTAGGTGCCCCACCTCTAACACGTTCTCCAACGCCAAGTCTTTCGATATGTATCCGATAAACGGCGGAATTCCCACTAGGCTTAACATAGCCAGGGCCATTGCTAAGAAAGTTATTTTCATACGCCCCGCTAGTCTACCCACCTCTCCAATGAACCTAGTCCCAGCTTCATGTATAACCGCGCCGAAGCCCATGAATAACGACGCCTTAGAGACGGCGTGTCCCACTATGTGGAGAAACGCAAAGCCCAATAGTTTTTCCAATAGTTTAGGCTCTGCCAAGCCCAACACGCCCGCGGCTCCAGTGGCCGCCGCGATGATGCCTAAATTAGCCGCTGTAGAGCCGGCCAACACAATTTTAAACTCCATAGCCGTCAACGCAATTAGAGTAGCGACGAAGGCCGTGGCCATGCCTAGCGCTAGGACTAGCCAGAAGTAGAGCTCTGCGCCTTGGACTAGTATAAACAACGGCGCCGTTATGATTAAGACGTAGACACCTGCCTTTACCATAGTGGCAGCGTGGATCATCGCAGAGACAGACGTGGGTCCCGTCATGGCTGTTAGCAACCACTCGTGGAATGGAAATTGCGCACTTTTGGTAAATGGCCCAAGGGCGAAGAATATCAGAGGCACAACCCCCAGCGTCTTTAACGCCTCCGACACGGCCAAGCCCCCGAGCGAGGCGGAACCAGCCAGTATATAGAACATCGCTATTGCTATGATGAAAAACGCGTCGCCGAGCCTCACGGTGAGAATTGCCCTCAGCCCCGCCACGCTCGGCGTCCACCAGTACGGCACCCCCATGACTTTTTCCTCTTTGCCGACCCATTTATCAAACTCATCCCTATACCAATGCCCAATTAGAGCCCAGGAGGCGAGGCCCACCCCCTCCCACCCTATTAGTAAAAACCAGAGGTTGCCGGCGTAGACAACTATCAACATCGACGTCGCGAAAAAGCCGAAGAAAAACCAGTACCAACCTGGGCGATAGTCCCCCTCCATATACTTCACTGAATACAACGCAATGGCGGCTATGAGCCACGTCACTAATACGCCCATAGTCTTACTTAGGCTATCTATTCTAAACTCTATAAAAGCCCCCACGGGCTCTAACCATGGGAGTTGAAAAACTGCAGACTGCACTGTGAAGTACAACTGAGTAGCAGCGGCCGCGGATATAAATGAGGCGGCGGCTACTGACCAAGCTTTAATTTTCTCTGACTTACTAAAGAGAGAGGCTATAGAGGCGAAGAGGGGCGCGAAGATAGTTAAGAATATTAACTCCATAGCCTCGCCAACTCAATATTCTTATATAGATTATCTACCAACATCGTAGAGAAAGGCGGTATGAACAACACCACTGATATAAACGCCGTGGCTACTATAGACACCAACGCAATGTCTACAGAGCCCTGGCCTTCGTGTCTATGCGGTCCAAAAAACACCACTCTGGTGGTATTGAAGGCGTATATGGCGGTAACTAACAATATCAAAGCGTACTGTAGATAGTAGACGTAGGCGTCGCGGAATTTCTCAACGTAGGCCACTGTTAAAAATATTTCAGACACCATGCCGATTGTCAAAACCCCCGCAAGGTTTAAAAAGCCGACGATAGTGGCGCCCGCCAGCTCGGGACGCCAGCCGTATAGACCTCCCATCCTCCCCAAGTCGCGAGTGTGGAGATGCATTATAAAGTACCCAGAGGTCATGAACAAAACCGCCTTGCCTAAGCCGTGGCTTAGGTATAACAACGCGGCGGCGGCGTAGCCGTAGGGGTTGAATAAAGCCACAGCCAGGAGGAGGTAGCCCATTTGAGAAACTGTAGAGTAGGCGAACAACCTCTTGATATCTCTCTGTAAAAACGCCATCAACCCCCCATATATTGCTGTAGCGACGGCGTATTGAATAAGCCAATTACTCCACTCAAGGCTCGGCAGTAGGTACATCGCCACCGCTGCGATTATATAACCCCCCACGCCGACTAGTACTGGGCTTAATAAAGCTGAGAGAGGGGTCGGCGCCTCGGCGTGGACGTAAGGCAGCCACATATGGACTCCAAGAGCCGCCATTTTGATCAAAGATCCTAAGAGAATTAATAAAAAGGCCAGGGGGTCAGGCCCCAGCGGCCCGCTATCTATTAAATAGGGGACGTAGAAGACATTTTTTAGATATAGAAGTATGAAACCGGCTAAGATTAACAAAGCGCCAGCATGAGACCACACTAAATACATAATTGTAATTCTCACTCTGTCGCCGTAGCCGTAGTAGAGGACTTGGAATAGAGAGGCGATTAGCGCAATTTCTATCAGTATATATACAACAATTAAATTAGCAGCAGCGAAAGAGCCGGCAAGCCCACCTGTGAAGAAGCCATATGTGAGGTAGAATAGTGAGGAGTCTCTCCCAACTTCGCGGGCTCTGTGTTCCATATATGGCGGAGAGTAGAGAGCCACTAAGATGCCCACTAACGCCGCCGTGAAGATAAATACTCCATTGAAAGGCACAATTTTGAAAGCGATGACGTCAAAACCCTCCAGGTTACCCTCTTGCAGCGGCGGCCCTCCGAAG
>CAMLLK010000098.1 GCA_946480885.1 uncultured Thermoproteales archaeon | reverse complement strand
TATAAACTTGGTATCCATAAATTGGAGAAATTTCCAATTTTTAAATTTTTTGTCCTATCTTTAAAAACACAGTCTCAAACATATCTATGCGTATACGCTGCCCCGTCTGCGGCCGAGAAGTAGATGTGATGTTTACCCCCCGCGGCTCTCCCGTCGGCGGTCTATATGAAGTTGTTGTAATGCACAGAGGACATTGTTTTAAAGTGTTTATAGATACTCAACGATATGTGAGACGTATGTCTGAAGTGGAGTGTATCCACGCAGATGAGTTAGTTGTTTACATAGACGGAGACGTGGCCACTGTCCACACCCCTACCGACGCTGTGGAGATACCCTCTGAATACCTCAAGACGGCAGTAGAGACAGAGCTGAGAGTGAGGAAATGGAGTACAAGACAGTAGTTAAAGAAGTGGTGTCAGACATCCAAGGCGTAGAAGCCGCCGCGTTGATCCACAAGACTGGGTTCCTAATCGCCAGTAGCGGGCTAGACGACCAGTTTTGGCTCACGGTAGTAGAGGTTTTTAAACACCTACAGAAAGTCAGCCAGCGGCTAGAGACAGAACTACACGGCGTTGACATAGTACTAGAGAGGTATAGAGTGGCGGCGAGGAGGAGAGAAAACATAATAGCCGTGGTGGTGTCGACATTAGACACCCCTCCCGAGGCCGTAGACTACGCGGCTTATAGACTGCTAGAAGAGGCAATATTATAAATTGTGTATATATATACGTGGAGTTGTTAGCCTTCCTAGCCTCGTTTATTGTCTCGCTGGCGTGTGCCCCCGCCGGCGTAAGCGGCGCCTTTCTACTATTACCGCTTCAAATATATATATTCGGCGTCGCCGCCCCAACGGCGACTTCTACAAACCTCTTCTACAACGTGGCGGCCGCCCCCATGGGGGTGTTGAGATATGCAAAAGAGCGGCGGCTCATGGCTAAACTATCTCTATTCTTAATAACAACCGCCCTCCCCGGCTTCACTCTGGGGGTCCTCCTCAGAACTACAGTACTACTAGACCCCGCCCTCTTTAAGACATTCGTCGCCTTTGTGCTATTGGCCATCGCCGCCCGTCTAATACACGACATATATAAGAAAGAGTTGGAAAAACCTGTAGACTACGTAGAAGAGGGGCTGGGGTCGATAAGAGGAGGAGGCGAGAGGTATATATACAGCCCGGCTTGGGCAGCCTTGGCGTCAGCTGTAGTGGGAGTAGTAGGGGGGGCCTACGGCATAGGTGGAGGCGCCTTGATGTCTCCCATATTGACCACAGTCTTTAGACTCCCAGTCTACGCCACGGCGGGGGCTACGCTACTGTTCACATTCGCCACGTCTATCTACGGAGTGTTTATCTACGCCGCCGCGGGGTACCCGCCCACGTGGAATATAGCGCTGCCTATGGCGCTGGGAGGGGCCGCGGGAGTCTACACGGGGGCTTATCTACAGAAGAGAATACCACCCATCGCCATCAAGACAATCATACTGGTAGTGACATTGACTATAGCAATAGAGAACTTAATCCAACTTCGGCCGGCCTAACCTCTTGCCTACCTCTTTGATATTTACACTAACCTCTATCTCGAACTTCGTCCCGCAGAACGGACACTCAGACTCCACTGTCTCAGTCATAAATTTCTTTCTACACCGAGGGCACCTAACCCAAATTTGATATTTTAATAACATAGAGACTATGGAGATTTGAATTTATTTAATCTATGTTGTACCTTTCGTACTATAATTAACAAACGGCAACAAATGTATCCATAGAGAAACACTCCAATAGAACTCTAACACACAACTTGATGTATACGTCTATGTACAGCCTCCGGCTTCATTAAGCCGAAGAGTAGACTGGCACTAAGGCTAAGGGCGCGGCTGTCAACAAGGCTTAGATGGCAAAGAGACATGTGGCACTCGACGTAGTTGAAGACAGGTGGCAAGGCCGCGCAAACGCTCCACAGCTAGTCTACGCGCGGCATTAAGAGAAGGCGTGTGGACAGCTAGGCGACAGACGCCGTGGGCTCTACCACCTGCCTAAGTCGCCGAGGCGGGCTTAATGCGCGTTCTTCGTGCGTGTATCACGGCCTCCGCCGTGTTTATTACCCTACCCTCTAGTTTCGTAGTGCCGTTCTCCACCGCCTTCCACATGTCTACGTCAAGCCGCGTCGGGTCGCCTCTCTTTATGTAAAACTCTAAGTTCTCTAACGCCCTCTGAGCGGGAGTCCTCCGGCTCCAGAGGTATTTAAAATATCTCTTTCTATACTCCGGCGCCGTCTTCGGCCTCAGGGCCTCCTCAACTGCCCTCTTCACTGCGTCTAGGTCGACGGCCGATTCCACCGCCACTAGTAGATAGGCCGTGTCCTCCACCACGTCGTAGTCTACGTAGTAGGAGTAGGAGAGGCCCCGTGACCTCAAAAGGTGAAATAGTATAGACTTTGTGCCGTCCCCCAAGTGGAAGGCGGCGGCACCCAAGTCGAGATATGTAGAGGCCGTCGTGTCTACGGCGTATTCCACAGCGTAGGCGTAGTAGAGGCCGTCTACTTCTCTCTCTTCTACTATAGAGCCGGGGCCTCTGGACTTAGTAGGCCTCTTCCTAGGGGGCGGGGGGCCCTCAATTTTTTTAAACAAATCCACTACTTTTCTCACCGCCTCTTCGCCAAAGCCGCCGGAGAGAGACAAGACTGTGTTCTCCGGCACGAACCACTTCTCTTTGTGACGCGTCAAATCCCGAACCTCTAGCTTAGCTACAGTGGAGGGGTGCCCCCCCACGGGGGCCCCCCAGTCGGAGTCTCCAAAGAGGGCTTTCAGCGCCAGCTCTCCCACTCTCTCAGAGGGGTCTTCTCTCGACAGTCTCAACTCCGACAACACCACGGCTTTTTCTCTCTCTAGCCGCTGGGGGTCGAACTTTGAATTTGTATATATCCTATAGGCCAACTCCACTGCCTGCAGGGCCGACTCAGCTAGGGCGTCGATAACTATTGTAATACTGTCTCTAGACGTATAGGCGTTGTTCTCGCCGCCTATGCTCTCCACCGCTGCGTCTACATCTAGATCTGGGACGTGGAACAACATATGTTCTAACAAATGCGTGACCCCCCGCTCATCTTCTTCCTCGTAGAGCGACCCCACGGACACCCCCACGGCCACTGTAAAAAGTGGAGAGTTGAACTTGTCTAAAATTAAGACGACGCCGTTGTCTAATTTCTTCACCTCCATACCTCCTCTCTCGCGAATTTTCTCACCACCGACGGTATTCTATTTAACACATCTGTCGCCGTTATGTGGAAGCCCAACTCCGCGGCGGCCTCCTCTCCCGCTAGGCCGTTAACAAACGCCGCTACCGAGGCGGCGGCCAGTGGGTCTCTTGTCTTTGTCAAAAACGCAGCCACTAGCCCCGTCAATACGTCTCCAGTGCCGCCGACAGTCATGGCGGGGGACCCCGTGAGGTTTATCTTCACACGGGCCCCGTCTGAAATTACGTCGTACCTCCCCTTGAGCAACACCACTGCGTTGAGGACGGCGGCCCATTTCTTAACCGCCTCCGCCCTCTCTCTAAGGCTGGACGGCGGCTCTTCCCCCGTCAAAGCCTTGAACTCACCTGCATGCGGCGTAAAGACCACAGTCCCCCCAGCCCTAGCCCCAGAGAGCGCCTTTATTGCGTCTGCGTCTACTACGAGAGGCTTCTTAAGTTTTGTAAATAGCTCTCTCACAGCTTTCTGAGTCTCCTCAGCCGTCCCCAAGCCGGGGCCGAGGGCCACTACGTCGAATTTCTCAGCCAACTGTAGAACATAGTCCACGTGACTAGACTCTAGTCTCTCCCCCCTAAGCGGGATGGCAATAGCCTCTGGCGCCATTGCCTTAATCACATAGGCGGCAGGCTCTGGCGCCGCCACTACGGCGAGGTCAACGCCGCCTCTAAGCGCCGCCATAGCTACATAGTAAGGCGCCCCGGAGTATTCCAACGACCCACCCACTACTAACACCTTGCCGTGGTCGCCTTTTTTAGAAAAAGCCCGCCTAGAGAAATTTAAATGTATAAAATCGCCAGGCCCCACGACGTATTCAGCCTCCGGCGGAATGCCAATCGGCTCTACTACCAACTCCCCCACGTACTTGACGGCGCCTGGAGACAACAAGCCCCTCTTGGCTTTGTGAAAAGTCACCGTCACCGCAGCCTTGACGGCTTTGTCTCTCACCTCGCCGGTGTCTGGATCCAATCCGCTGGGCACATCCACAGCCACCTTCGGCGCCGGGGCGGCGTTCATTAACTCCACAGCGGTGCTATGGGGCTCTCTCAACGCCCCCCTAATGCCGGTGCCCAACACGGCGTCTATAATCACCTCGGCCCAGAGAAACCAGTCTTGCAGTGCTAAAAGCTCTAAAGAGCTCTGTACCAACGCCACCTCGACCCCCCACAGCCTCCTCACCGCGTCGTAGTTCAGCCTAGCCAACTCCTCCCTCGGCTCCCCAAGGGCGATTACTCTAACCTCTCTCCCCAACCCGTGGAGATGACGCGCCGCCACGTAGCCATCCCCCCCGTTGTCGCCCGTGCCACATACAACTAATATCTTCCTCGCAGTTGGGAAACGAGACGCCACGGCTCTAGCCACGGCGGCCCCCGCGTTCTCCATCAACACTAGTCTAGACACGCCTAGCCACTCGGCGTTTCTATCAACTACGTACATCTCCACCGACGTAATCCCCTCCACGACGTCTCCCCTACACAAATTTTTAAAAACTTCTCTACAGCCCAAACGCCGCTAAGATGTTATAGACTACGTAGCTGAAGACAAAAGCCAACGAGAGGTTCACCCCCACGCTCAACGCAGTGAGCCTAAGCCCCACAGCTCTATATAGACTAGCCAAAGTGGCCACACAAGCTGAGTAAAAAGCGACGAATATCAAAAACGCCATGGTGGAAGACAGCGAAAGTGCCGAAAAGGCCTCTAGGCCCCCAGTGGCCTCCAAGAGCCCCAGCACCACTTCTTTAAAAATCCAACCGGCGACCAGCGGGGCCGTGATTTCCCAAGGCAGGCCAGCCCATGCGAAAACCGGCTCCACGGCCCTCCCAGCAGCCGCCAGGTAGGACTCGGCGAGATCGGAAGAGCGTCGTGTAGGGAAAGAGTGGGGGTCTGGGGGGTGGGCGTG